>CAYHSB010000006.1:0-15325 GCA_964359185.1 uncultured Chitinophagales bacterium | reverse complement strand
TGCAGTAGTGAACCATTCGGGTTTCTTAGCGACCGAAGTGAATCCAACGATCCTAGCCAGTGGTTGGATGTTGAGACTTCTCGCCTTCTCCATTGACATCACGGCAACAGCAGCCGCACCGTCATTGACTTTTGAAGCATTAGCCGCAGTGATCGTACCATCCTTTTGGAAAGCTGGCTTCAAAGAACGGATCTTCTCGAACCTAACCTTCGCCGGTTCTTCATCTTCAGAAATCGTCATCACCTCTCCACCTTTGGCGTCAATTTTCACCGGAACAATCTCGTCCTTGAAGAGGCACTTCTTTTGGGCCTCAAGAGCGCGCTGATAACTCATGATCGAGAAGTCGTCCTGCGCTTCTCTTGGGACACCACACTCTTTGGCACACAACTCACCGGCATTCCCCATGTGGCAATCATTGTAAACATCCCACAAGCCATCTTTAATCATAGAGTCGATTAGTTGGGCGTGGCCCATCCTATAGCCGCTACGCGCTTTGTCGAGAAGATATGGGGCATTAGACATACTCTCCATGCCACCTGCAACAATGATGTCTGCATCTCCCAACATAATTGCTTGTGCGGCAAGCATTACTGCCTTGAGTCCCGAGCCACATACTTTGTTGATTGTCATACATTCAACTGTTTCCGGCAACCCTGCAAACAAAGCTGCTTGTCGCGCTGGCGCTTGTCCTACGCCCGCAGTGAGGATGCAACCCATAATCACTTCATCGATGTCACTCTTCTTGAGCCCTGCTCGATTGATTGCTTCCTCAACGACTATAGCACCGAGACGAGTAGCGGACAACGAGCTAAGACTACCTCCAAAGGAGCCAATTGGAGTCCTGCAGCCGCTGGCGATAACAACTTCTCGCATATTCCTTCCTCCTCTCAGACTAAACGAACTCGCAAACGAAGCAACCGAAACTTACAGCAATTCTCGGAGAGAATCAAGCTACTTTCTCTCACAACAGCCAATAAAAAAGCCCCGACGAAGCGGGGCTCATCTTCTCAACTATTCATCGATTTTAGGAATTCCTTATTGCCCTTCGTTCCCCGCATTTTCTCTAACAGGAAGTCCATGGCATCGACCGGAGTGAAGTCGCTCAAGAGTTTTCTCAATATCCAGACGCGATTCAATTCGTCCGGCTCAAGGAGCAGCTCTTCCTTGCGGGTGCCAGTCCGATTGACGTCCATTGCAGGAAAGATTCGTTTGTCACTCAGCTTGCGGTCGAGAATGACCTCCGAGTTTCCGGTTCCTTTGAACTCTTCGAAGATAACCTCGTCCATCCTGCTTCCCGTTTCGACCAACGCAGTTGCGATGATGGTAAGGCTTCCTCCCTCTTCAATGTTCCTAGCTGCACCAAAAAAGCGTTTCGGCTTGTGAAGTGCGTTCGCGTCTACACCACCAGAGAGTATTTTGCCACTATGTGGAACGACAGTATTGTGCGCACGGGCCAAACGGGTGATGCTGTCGAGCAGGATAACAACATCGCGCTTAGCCTCGACGAGCCGCTTTGCCTTCTCTAAAACCATGTCAGAAACTTGAACGTGTCGCTCAGGGGGTTCGTCAAAGGTTGAGCTGACGACCTCGGCACTCACGCTCCTTTCCATGTCCGTGACTTCTTCTGGCCGTTCGTCGATCAGGAGAACGATGAGTTTGATCTCAGGATGGTTTCGCGTAACGCTGTTGGCAATCTTTTGGAGAAGGATAGTCTTCCCAGCTTTTGGCGGGGAAACGATCATTCCACGTTGACCCTTACCAATAGGCCCGAGAAGATCAAGGATTCTCATCGCAAATTCCCCCGGGGCAGTCTCAAGCCGAATACGCTCATTCGGATAGAGTGGAGTGAGATTATCAAAAAGAACTCTATCTCGAATCGTCTCTGGATCTTGGTCGTTGACAGCCTCAACACGCAACAGAGCAAAAAATCTTTCTCCCTCTTTCGGCGGCCTTACTTGCCCACTGACGCTGTCCCCCGTCCGCAAGCTGAACTTCTTGATCTGTGATGGTGAAACATAGATATCATCAGGGGATGGAAGATAGTTGTAATCAACTGATCGAAGGAATCCGTAACCGTCGGGGAGAACTTCGAGCACACCTTTGCTGAAGGTAAGCCCTTCCACTTCCGTCTGTGCTTCGAGGATCTTAAAGATCAAATCTTGTTTGCGGAGATCACTTGAACCCGAAATGTTCAGATCCTTCGCGATCTTTGTGAGCTCAGAGATCTTCTTGGACTTGAGCTCAGAGATGTCCATTGGCATGGTTAAATAACCCTTCTATTGTTGGCTGCCAACTCTCAACTACTCGGCAAAAGGAACCAAGTTCAAATATGACTGATTCGGATTAGTCTAGGATGGTCGGAAGAACTGTCGAATAAGAACGACGTGCAGGTGGCGGATGTTGCGCGCTTGTGAAATGAGTCCGGCTGTGGTTCTAAATTCCCCTTTTCTTACACAAAACAATATAGGTATTTTCAACTTGTTTGTCAAGTCGGCGACGCCGCTGCCATTCTTCATCCTTGTGGATAGATTTGGTACAGGAGAAGATAGACGACCACACCTGTTACAGACACATAGATCCAGACTGGGTAAGTCCAAACAGCGATTTTTCGGTGCTTTTCAAAGTCCTTCTTAAGTGCCCGACTGAGCGTAAGAAGGGCAAGAGGCACAATCACAGCAGCGAGCGTCGTGTGAGAGATGAGTATGAAGAAATAAAGAGGTCGAATCCACCCTTCTCCCCGAAAGGGGGTCGATCCATGATAATAGTGATATACCAGATACGAGATCAAGAAGAGGGTGGATGTGGCAAAGGCGCTGATCATAAATGCTCGATGAGCTTTCAGATTGTCTCTCCGGATAAAAAAATGCCCCACCGTCAAGAGGAGTGCACTGGTGGCGTTAAGCGTCGCATTTACAGCCGGAAGATCAGATACGGAAATCAACAAGATTCCCCTTTCGAAGAATCGCTCACTGTTACTGCTGACTCTCAGTCGGTCAAGAGATCACAATTTGTCGACGACCATGAGGAACATAAGCGCAGGAAGGTATAGCAGCGAAACAGAGAACATCTTCCGCGAGTAGAGATTTGATTTTGCTATCGTAGGAGCATCGACCTCTCCCGAGAATCTCGCAAACAAAATGCCGTAGACTATAAATGTTACTCCGAGCAAGAATGCACCGGCGAAATACAGGAATCCAGTGATCCCGACCAACGTTAGCCCGAGGCTCGCGGGGATCAATGCAGCGCAACATACCAATATCTGACGGGTTGTTCGAGATCCGTCGCTATCGATCACCGTAAGCATCTTGAACCCAGCCCGTGCATAGTCCTTTTTGTACACCCAAGCCAGAGAATGGAAATGAGGTATCTGCCAGAAGAAGAGGATCGCAAAGAGAACAAACGCCGGCAAACTAATCTCATTTCTCGCTGCAACCCATCCCATCATCGGGGGCAATGCGCCAGGGATTCCCCCTGCCAAAGTGGCGAACGGTGTGATACGTTTCAGCGGTGTGTAGAGAAAGAGGTAGGATGTGATTGTCAGAGCTGCAAGAAATCCCGTCAACAGATTCGCGACGAGAGTCAGAAGAAATACCCCGGCAAGTGAGATAGCAGTACCAAACCACAGTACCTCGGTTGGCTTGAGACGACCGGACGGCAGCGGCCGTTTCTCTGTTCGCCTCATCATCGCGTCATAGTCTCGCTCAAGATACTGATTAAGAGCACCCGCCCCTCCACCGACAAGCAGCGTACCAATTCCTGTCCAGAGAAACAGCCAGTAATCAAACACCCCACTCGTCGCGAGATAAAAACCACAGAGAGAGGTCAAGACAGACAGTCCCGTTAACTCGGGTTTCATCAATTCCAGAAAGGAGATCACGCGCGACCGAGATCGAACGATACACTGGTCCAAGATCTCAACGTTACTACTCATGCAATCGCTTCCTCTCTCGCAGCCGAGAATGAAAAACCGAATACGGGTAGGCCCGATAATCTCACAACATGCAAAGTCATCAAAACACAACTGACCAACAGGAGAGCCCCAGTTGCTACATGCGCAGTCGTGACATCAACCGCTTTCGTAGTGAGCACTGTCCACGCTCCTAATAAAATCTGCGCCAGCAACAAGCTGATCAACACAAACACAAATGCGGAGAGCCGCATCGAAACAGACGAGTGCTTGCGCAATCTCAACGCCGTGCAGATTACCATCGCGGCTACAACCACCGCCCAGAGGCGGTGAACCATGTGAATGATAATCTGTGATGAAGTGATAGCGCCTTCAGCGGCGAGGCGGATGTTTGAATTAATCAACTCCTGGTTATATGCAGAAACCGACTCCGGTGAGAGCGACGGAAACAATTGACCGTAGGCCAATGGGAAATCAGGAACCGCGAGTCCAGAGTATGTGTGGCGCATCAAAGCGCCGAGAATTAGTTGAAGATAGACAGCGAGTGTCGCTGCGACACACAGGGTCTGTGTTGAAGGCCTCCTACCCATGTCGCTCAGAGGGGTATGATCAGAGAGCCACCAGCGGGACGTAAAGAAAGCGATCGATCCGACGATACAGAAGAATGTCTGAGCTAGTGTCGCATGCCCGACTGAGATCCCTGTCGGCAATAGGTAAAGCACAGTCAAGCCGCCGAGCACGCCTTGCAGGATCACTGTCAAAAGTGCAAGGAGAGCAAGAAGCCGTATCCACCTACGTTCATCTTTTCTCCATACCCAAATCGCGAGGACTGTGGTCAGCAAACCAACGAACGCCGCCACCATCCGATGCGAGTGCTCGTAAAAGATTCCTCCGACCATTGGTGGCATAAGCTTCCCGTATGACAGCGGCCAATCGGGGACTGCAAGCCCTGACCCTGTGCTCGTCACTAATCCACCCGCGATGATCAAAAGAAAGGTAGCGAAAGCTGTGATCGTCGCGAATCTATGAAGAGGCTTGTTGTACATGGTAGGCATGTCTGAGACAGGCTTCATCAATCCTAGATTCAATGGCTCGATTAATGCTCATGCGCATGTTCCTCAGTTGGTGGTTGCGCGGCTGTCGGTTGCTCTGTTGCCGGCTGCTCAGAGCTGGCAGTTTCCTCCTGCAGGAATGAAGCTTGCTCTTTTAGCCAAGCATCAAATTCTTCTTTTGTCTGGATGGTAAGGTAACCTCGCATTCTATAGTGACCAAGGCCGCACAGCTGAGCACACGCAATCTCATACTCCCCTGTCTTTGTCGGCACAAACCAGACAGGGATAACTTGACCCGGGATGACATCTTGCTTGATACGCATCACCGGAAGACTAAAACTATGGACAACATCCTTGCTTGAAAGGTATACGATTACAGGTTTGTCAACAGGGAGATGGAGCTGGTTATTGGTAACGATATCATCCTTTGCACTCGGATCTGTGCGATCCAGGCCGAGAGGATTTGTTTCCTCATTGACCAAGCTTAACTCCGTTCGACCGAACCTGCCGTCGGGGCCAGGGTAATGGATGTTCCAGGCAAACTGCTGGGCTACGACGCGTACAACAGTCGCATCGTTCTCTGGTGGAAACGCATTGACACGGTTTGCCCATATTGGGACTGCGAAGGCCACAATCAGTACTCCTTCAAACAATGCGACACCCAGCTCTAAGTAACTCGAGAGGCGGCTCTTCACCCCCTTGTAATCGGCACGCACATTCTTCGCTTTTCGGAAACGAAAAATCGAGTAGACAAAGAAGATCCCCCAACCCACAAACAACACGAGCATCAGCCAGTGGACGATCCCAATCATGTGGTCGATTTCACCGCCATGTGCTGAAGCCAGCGGTGGCAGCCCCAAATATTCTTGCATTGAGCAATCTCCTCTTATTCAGTTTTCACTTGGAAAATCTACGGAACCGTTGAGAGTTCTCTTCGCTCTTCTCCTCATGTAGAGGAAGAACGAAACAAACCCCGCCAAGACGCTTCCTGTGATCCCCAGGAGGGTGAGAATAGCAAAGTTGACACCGGCAGTCATCGGCGAGTCGCTCGCTCCGTAACACACCGGACAGGCGAAAGCCTGCTCGGAAATCAGGAACCCGCAAATCGCCGCCAACACACAGGCCACTTGTATGATCCTTTTAGGTATTCTCATCTTCATTCCCCTACTCCTTCTTCGAATCTAGTCCAGGGAGTTTGAGGCTCTTGAACTTTTTCAAGATCCTCATCTCGTAGACGATCAAAATAACTCCTACGCCGAAAGAAAGCAACGCCGCGATAACGTCCCCGATCCTCGCATGCTCAGGGCCAGCCATCAACATCCAGATTCCAAACCCAATTGCTAGCACGACGGAGAGGGTGATGAAGATGACATGAAAGACTTTAAGAGACATTCTTATTTCCCGATCCTATCATAATAACTTGTGAGTGGGAGGAAGAGCAGTGCCAAGAGAAACACCGCGGTCAAGATAAGCGCCAAATAGACCACTTTCTTTTCTGTAATCAGATGCATAAAGTAGCTTGCTACCAACGAACCCTTCATCACGGCGATGATAAGCGCTACTATGACTGCCGCTGCGATACCAAGACGCAGAGAGGAGATCGTGACAGTGATGAGGGTCAATGCAAGGAGTGCAATAAAAACCATCACATAGATTTTGACGTGCTTCTTGATTTCACCGACGCTCGTGCCGCCCATGAGTCCTCCTACAGTAGGTAAATGGTGGGAAACAAGAAAATCCAGATCAAATCTACGAAGTGCCAGTACAATCCTGCCACTTCAACTCGGTTGGTAAAGCGTTCAGGTTCGGTCTTCCACATTTTGCTGCCCGACCCCCAGAAGTACGAATTGACAATTATTCCGCCAAGCACGTGTAGTCCATGGAGACCCGTGAGTGTAAAGTAGATCGCAAAGAATGTGCTTTCCCGGGGAAACAGTCCGTGAGAGAATTTGCCACCATACTCAAACGCTTTGACACAGAGGAAAACCAGCCCGAGAAGGATCGTGAGACCCATGAAGAGCTTGTACCGGTCGAAATTCTTCATCATTAACGACGCCCACGACATCACCATCGTCACACTCGAAGTGATGAGTACAATGGTGTTAAGAGTTGCCAGTGGAACATTGAGGTGTTCAGCACCATGGGGCCACACTGGTGCGCCAACCCTCAACAGAATATACGAGGAGAACAAAGCCCCAAACAGCATCACTTCAGATGCGAGGAAGAGCCAGATACCTAATTTTGCGTTAACCAGACCAGTCTCGGGTCGCGCGGTAGTCGTGTGTGGAATCTGCATAGAGGCTTATACCTTATCGGGTTCGTTTTGTGGAGTGAAATCTTTCTCATGACCTGGGACGCTATACTCATAAGGACCACGGTACACTTCTGGAGTCGTAAGGAAATTTCCGTGCGGAGGAGGAGATGGCGCGGCTGCCCACTCGAGGGTGGTTGCTTGCCAGGGATTCTCAGAAACCCTCTTTCCTTTTCGGATACTCATAAAGAAGTTTATGATGAAGGGTATCTGGAAGAGGAAAAGCGCCCACGCCGCCATCGACATGACGACATTCCAGTGCAACACCCCTTGCGCATGCGCATACTGCTGGCCGCCATCGTATAGCCTCCGAGAAACTCCCGCCAGGCCTTGGATGAACATCGGCATAAAGATGAGATTCATACACACCAGCGTTCCCCAAAAGTGAATCTTGCCGAGGACGTCATTCATTTTTCTTCCCGTTACTTTAGGAAACCAATAGTAAATGCCAGCAAAAAGTGCGAGGATAGTACCAGGCGCAACGACATAGTGGAAGTGTCCGATTACGTAATAGGTATCATGAAGATGGATATCGGTAGGAGCCAGGCCAAGGGGCAAACCCGTAAGACCACCAATTCCAAACATCGGGAGGAATGCCAATGCGAAGAGCATTGGCGTGGTGAACCGTATCGAGCCGCCCCAGAGAGAAACCAGAAGTGCCGACAAAATAACAACTGACGGGATCGAAATGATCATGGTCGTCGCCTGGAAGAACGTGCTGATCACCGTTCCCATGCCGGTCATAAACATATGATGAGCCCAGACAAGAAACGACATAAACCCGAGGAAGATCAGAGCATAGACCATCGATTTGTAACCCCACAAGGGTTTGCGAGTATTGTTGGCGATTATCTCAGCGACAATTCCCATCGCGGGTAGAATGAGCACATACACCTCAGGGTGGGCAAGAAACCAAAAGAGGTGCTGCCAGAGCAGAGGACTTCCTCCTCCACTCACGCTGAGAGGTTGACCAGCTACTACGAGACCGCTGGGAAGAAAGAAACTTGTCCCAGCTAAACGATCCATCAATTGGAGAACGGCTGCACCCTCAAGAGGTGGAAAGGCCAGCAGCAGTAGGAACGAAGTTACCAACTGCGCCCATACAAAAAAAGGCAGTCGCATAAACGTAAGTCCCTTCGCCCTGAGTTGTATTGTCGTGACGATGAAGTTGATCGAGCCCAGGAGAGAGGAGGTGATCAAGAAGACCATCCCGAATAACCACATTGTTTGTCCGAACGTAGCAATGTCAGACAAAGGAGGATAGGAGGTCCAACCCGAATTCGCTGCCCCACCGGGAACGAAGAAGCTAGACAACATCGTCACTCCACCCAAAAAGTACGACCAGTAACTCATCATGTTGAGCTTCGGAAATGCCATGTCGGGTGCACCGATCTGTAAAGGCAGCACGAAGTTGCCGAAAGCGCCCACGGCCAGCGGAACGATTCCTAAGAAAACCATGATCGTACCGTGCATGGCCCCAAGCTGATTGTAAAACTCAGGCACCATGATCCCTTCAGGTGCATTCGCCTCTCCCAGAAGTTTGCCGATGATGGGAACTTGCTCGAGCGGATACGCCAACTGCCACCGCATGATCATCATCAGAGTGAAGCCGAAGAGAAGAAAGATCAGACTGGTGAAGAGGTATTGGATCCCGATGACCTTGTGGTCGAGCGCGAAGACATACTTTCGCCAGAAGCTCAACTCTTCCGTGTGGGCGATACCATGTGCTGCGTGTTCAGAAGTGACTACGTGCTCCACTGGTTCTTTCCTTTGTCTTTAGGAGGAATGACGCCCTGAGGAATTTGCCCCAGGGTTCTAAGATCGGAGAGTTACTTTGCCGTGAATTTAAAATCAACGGCCTTTTTTCCCGTCGCGCCCACAGTTAACTTAGCTGTCTGTGTTCCATACTTCTCGTGCCATGCTTCAATGGTATACTCCCCTGCTGGAAGGTTCTTGAGAGTGAACGATCCATCATCGCCCGTGACGGAGAAGAAGGGATGATTGAATACTCCGATGTAGGCACCCATCCATGAATGGACCTCGCACTTAACCTTGAACGTCTCAGGCTTATCAAACTTCTTTGTGAACTTCATTCCTTGCTTAGGTTGACCAAGATTAAACTGAGGATTCAGCTTCGACAAGGAATGGACGTTGTGGAGAGTTGGGTCGCTATTCCTGACCTCCAGTTCCTGACCAGTCTGAATTCCCAGGACGTGAGGTGTGTACATACAACCTTTCTGATCGAACACCACCTTCTCTTTTGCGAGTTCATATGTCTTACCACTAAGCCCCTCCTTTATATAGACCAGAACATTCTTGAGAGTTCTATTCTTGTTCACAAGCACCTCTTGGCTGAAGACAGGATCTTTGTGTTGTTTCATGCAGACGGCATCAGCACCCATCTGCAGACGAGCCGGCTTCGGAGGTGTGCCTTCAAACGATACTTTTCCTGAGACATCGCCTGCTAACGCGTAGCTTGCGAGACATAGTGTAGCGAGCGCCATCAACATGGTGTTTAGCTTCTTCATTCTATCTCCTTCTTCTACATTAATTAGATTGTGTTAGATAGATTTATTTTGAACAGCAACAGAATCACCTAGCAGCCACCGCAGCTTTCCGTCTTCCAAGGCTCCAGACGTAAGTCCTCAGCGCCTTGATCTGTTCTTCCGAGTTGCCACCAAAGACTGTCTGGTCGGGCGCTTGAACTTCATAAAAAAACGTAGGCATATTCGTTCCGGGCTCGAGTTTCTCCGGGTCGCGCAACCAATCAACGATCCATTCTGGCTTCAGCCGCCCCGCCGCGAGTCCCAGGTTTGGAGCAAGGTTCGCCGCTACCACGCCCCCCCCTAATTGGACAGCTCCCGCAGGATGACACTTGGCACATTGGTAACTCTCGAAAAGCTTCTTTCCTGGCGACAGGTATTTCTCCTCAATCGGGGTTGCCGCATAATCACGAATTCCAAGATCTTCTTTCGCCAGACCGAGGAAGTACTTCGTGATCGTTGAGATCTCCTCATCGGTCAAGCTGAACGTGGGCATCCTGAATGTCAACCATGGACGGATCACACTTGGACTCCGCAAGAAGCCGTGGAGCCAGGGCTCCTGAACTTTCGCGCCCTCACCTGTCAGCATCGGCGGACTTAGAGCCTGATCCTCCAGGGTAGCACTGATATAACCGCCCCGTTCTTCAAGCTGATGACAGTTAAAACAGTTATACCACATTGAGAGTCTTCGACCGTTATCAATATCGCGCTGTCTCTTTGTGAGGGGATACTGGTATTTTTCTGAGACGCCCTCCTTCTGAAAACTCTTCAACAGCATCCTCAGCGTTTCTATCTCCTCGTCGGAGAAAGAGAATACAGGCATTTTTTGCACTATACGATCCGTCTGAAAAACACGAGAATCCTTGAGTTTGTTCCTCACCCAGTCGTCCCACGTGTGAGGGACCTTCGTGTCTCCGAAATCCATCTGCTCAACAAGCTTCCTTCCGAAATCTGATAGATCGACGCTGACTTTCCCTTCTCTTTCAGTTCCTTTGATATTGTGACACCCAAAACATCCATATTCACGGATAGTCTTCAACCCCTTCGCAATCTTTTCTTTGTTGTCTAAGTCCAAGACCTTTGGCGGTGCGGGGCGATCATCTTTGAGAGAGGTCAGGTAGGCAACGATATCTCGTGCTTCGGCGTCAGTCAACCGAAGGCTCGGCATCCTCGTGGTTGGATGATAGTGACGCGGGTTCTTTAGCCAATCGAAGAGCCAATCGGGACTGACTTTACCACCCACCCATGAAACCTCAGGCGCGATATCATAACTTGTCCCTCTCTCCGTACGCATACGAATATCGTTTCCCGCGACATGACAGCCCTTGCAACCAATGTTATCGACAAGCTCCTTCCCTCTTGTAGCCACTCCCCCCTTGTAGGTCCCTGGAGGATAAGTGGGCCGAAAGACACTCTGCTTTGAAATGTCAACCAGGTAAGCTGTGACCGCCTCAGCCTCATCTTCCGAAAGACGGAAGTTTGGCATGCGTGTGTTCGGGGTGTACTCTTTTGGGTTCTTCACCCATCGGTAAACCCACTCAGGCCTTGCTTTCACAGTGAGATCATTCAGGTCGGGCCCGATTTTCGGAAGGTCGGTATAATTCTTAATGTCGTGGCAAGCAAAACAGCCGGATTCCATCAGGAGCTGTTTCGCCCTCGTCAAACGGGGTGCAAACTTCACCACCACCTCACTCGCGTGACAGGAGTTGCATCCAGCGTATACGTCCTTCCCTTTGAGAATTGGAAATTCCCAATAGGGATCTGCGTCACCGTGGGCATCGCCCTTCGTGAGAGCAGGCCCTTGTCCCCGATGACAGGGAGTACAGCCAAATTTCTCTGGATTATGAAGCGAAAGGAGCTCGGGCATCGGGTGAGTTTTGAATGGCTCTAGAGCGTCAGCGAAAATTGGATCGTTGTAGCCTACGTGGCAAGTGACGCAGCGATCGACACGAGCTTTCAGGTCTCCAAAATTCGTCTTCTCGAAATCGTTAATTACCGTCTGCCGCACCTCGATTGGGCTCGCCTTCATGTGTTCGGACTTATCGGCGAGTTTCTGAGGCTCAGAGAAGAGTCCTTTTATATCCGCTCGAAGACTATCCACTCTATCTTTGTAACGGTTCACAACTGCTTGGACTCCAGAGATACTCTGATTCACCTCATTTATTTCAGAGGCATGTTTCGCAATCTCCGCGTCCAGTTCGTCGAGCCGCTTCTTACCTTCAGGGTCCTCCTTCCCTTCGTGGAAGTTTTTCTTGTACTCATAGTATGCTGCATCGGATCGGCCTCTCGAGAAGCGCCACTCCCTCGTAACGTCATCGAGTTGGAGACGGAGCTTTTCAAGTGCCTTCACCGCCTCGATGTACTCATCGCTCTTCAAGGCCTCTTCAGCAGACCCTAAATGTTTTTGAAGATCAAGATACTTCGTGGAATCAACATGAGCCAGCGCTTCCCCGTAGCGCTCGTTGAATTTCTGTTCACCAAGGGCGTAGAAATCCCGCTGATAGTCCTTCCAAGGACGCCGAATGGTAACTTCATCGATGACTGCCCACATCGTTCCGAGGAAGAGCAGGCCGCTGAAAATTAGGTAGATCGGAGCGTAGTTGCGTTCTTCTATTGGGATCTGTGCACGCTTCTTGAACAAGCTCTTCTCCTTACTTCGCATCCATAGTAATCTGAGAGATCTTCTACACATTGAACCATGGCGTTACCCAAACATACTTCACTGGGTTGACCCCGACAATTGGTGGGATGATCCTCAGGCCGATCTTAATAAGAAGGGCAACCATCGTGAGGAACAGCAACGCCACGATGCTGTAGCGAAGCAGCCCCAATTTCTTCATAAAGTCTGTGTTTCTTTTCTTGAGATAATAGATGACGCCTGAAGAATAGTAACCCAACACAATAACAGCCCCGAAGAGAAACGCAGCGGGATTGAGGCTGTTGTCTGGAAAACGCGTCGGCATCCCAAAATACTCTGAGAGATCAACGTTGTTGAGTACGGCAACTTTATGTGTGTCCCATTCTTGCCAAGGAAAGAAGAAATTCCAGCCGGGTCCCCTGAAAAAAGTTCCGAGCGTGATCAGCGACACCCACATTCCAATAAACCCAACACAAAAGACAGTCACGGCGAACTTACGTTCTTTAAATGTGTAATACCCACTTCCCTTCGGATTGATGTCAATATACGGAATAGCCATGAGACCAATGATGATGAATGTCGGTAACACCACCCCCGCAATCCACGGGTCGAAGTAGACGAGCATTTCTTGAAGGCCGAGGAAGTACCATGGAGCCTTTGACGGATTGGGGGTCAGAGATGGGTTAGCGGGGTCTTCGAGTGGGGCGTTGATAGCGATTGACCAGATCACAAGCACAGCCATCACGATCACTGTTGCTAGAAACTCTAGCCGGACAAGGTACGGCCACACCTGGACTTTGTCATCGAGCTTCGCCTCTTCGGGGACCTCCTGACGGTCATTGATTCTTGCCTTCCTGATGAAAAGTCCAAAGAAGAAGAGGACGAGAAGGAAAAGCCCAACGATAGGTATGTTATCAGCCTTGGTAACAATCTTCAGGAAATTGTTCATACCGATTCCCTAACACTGAAAAAGTAAAACGACCAAACGAGTTCTCTCAAGGTGGTCAGGAGATTTTCTTGCCGGTTTCTGGTCCAGAAATGCCGCCATCTTTGCGTACCCGCCAGAAGTGCACGGACATGAACACGCTGGCAACGAGCGGCAAGAAAATGCAATGGAGCACATAGAACCGGAGGAGTGTTGGTGGGCCAACTTGCGTCCCCCCCAGAAGGAGAAACCTCACATCGTTGTCCGGCCTCATTCCGAGCTCTGGGCCGAAGGGACCCTCATGCCCGAGGAGCGGGGTAGCCCGTGCCATGTTCGTCCCCACTGTTACCGCCCATATCGAGAGTTGATCCCATGGCAAGAGATATCCGGTGAAACTCAGCAGAAGTGTCAATACAAGAAGGAGCACTCCTATGACCCAATTGAACTGTCGTGGGGGTTTGTAAGATCCAGTCAGAAAAACTCTAAACATGTGTAGCATCACCGTGATTACCATGGCATGTGCTGCCCAGCGGTGCATGTTGCGAATGAGTGGGCCGAAGGGAACATCATGCATGAGGTATTTCATATCCTCATATGCATACTGAGCAGCAGGCCGATAGTAGAACATGAGGATCACGCCTGTCACAATCGTCACAAGGAAGATCAGGAGAGTTATCCCGCCCATCCCCCACGTGTAGCTGACACTCGTGGCGTGTCGTCCGACTCGAACGGGGTGAAGATGGAGAAACACATTATCGACAATCTGGAGCGCACGATTCCTCTGCGTGTCCTGATAACTGTGGCGGAAAATGGATTTGTATACATCTGTTTTTCTAAACTTTTCCATCAAGCCTGGCATAGACTAACTCCGCTTTTGGGTTTGATACTGAACAGTGGAATGATCACACAGCTCTAAGTTCACACACCAGTATAGTTCAAGAAGGAGCCGGGCTTACCCCATTCGCCCAACTCGTACCGGAACTTAATGTTCTTATCGATCACTATCTGCCCGTCATCGCCGAGAGTAATCTCAGCGCGTTCGAGAGGCCGAGGAGTTGGGCCTTCAAAATTAATTCCACTTGTGTAGTATCCGCTTCCGTGGCACGGACATTTGAACTTATTCTCAGATGTCGCCCAGCGCGGCGTGCATCCGAGATGCGTACAAATCGCGATCAAAGCGTAGAAGCCTTCCTTCTCCCGGATGATCCAAACGCGCTGAGAATCCTTGTAATTCTCGTTTACCTCACCGATCACATAATCTTGCGGAAACCCTGCCTTGAATTTCGATGGTGGTTCAAAGAGGACGCGGGGGAACATGAAACGGAGTGCACCGACAACCGACGCAAATATGAAGCCCAGGAATCCCAGCCAACCGGCAACAGAGAGGAAGTTCCGACGGTTCATCCGCCATATCCCCTGATCCTGCGTCGGTGGCCGATCCTGTTTCGCCTTGCGCGGGCCCGGCGTTGCTACGATCTTTGGAGCATCGGGTGGAATCGGCGTCTGTGGTTGCACACCACCAGGCGAGGGATCTGGACGCTTCGCCTCGGGCGAACTCGCATCCAGCTTTACTGTCGTCTCAGAATTTACCACTTGATCTTCCGACATCAAGTCTCTTTTAGCTTGTCATCAAAAGGGAGGTGTTGAGATCAGCATCCATGTCATACTTAGGCGGGCACGGTCTCTGGCTCTTCACGTGTTACCATGTCGATGACTTCCCACGGGCAATACTTTGCACAAAGCTTGCATCCGATACAAACTTCCTCGTCCACCACCACGACGCCGTTCACGCTCACGTATCCATGTTCCTCAGGGTGTTCGGGGCCTGGCACTTTGTAGATGCAATCCACTGGACAAAACTCGATGCAGACCTCGCAGCCCGTGCAGCCTTCCTCATGCACGATCGCTACAAGCTTAGCTTTCTTCTTTTTCTTAGGAGGAGCGGATAC
>CAYHSB010000005.1:24960-26548 GCA_964359185.1 uncultured Chitinophagales bacterium | reverse complement strand
GGTTCAATAGTTGAAGTCGTAGAAGAAAGCGAGGGTTATTCTCTTATGAGTGTAAGCCAGCTTGCGCGATCAATAGCTGAATCGCCGACCTTAAGGTTGAACGAAGAAGCCAGAATCTTAAGGGATCGCGGCGAAGCAGTCATTCATCTGGGGGCAGGTGAGCCTCAGAACAAAGCTCCCATCGGCGCGATCCTGAGTTCAGCAGCAAAACTTGTTACCGGGAGCATCAAGTATACACCCACTGATGGCATCCCGTCCCTGAAGAAAGCGATCATCAGGTATACAGAGGAACACTACGATAAAGTTGTGGAGCCGGAGAACGTGATTGTCTCCGCTGGTGCAAAGCAATCGATTTATAACTTACTCTTCTCAATTGTGAATCCTCAGGACGAAGTAATCGTGCTTGCTCCATATTGGGTGAGTTACCCGGAGATGATAAAGATGGTGTATGGAGTGCCTGTCATCGTCACTCCTGAAGATGGTAGCTTCCACCCAAGGTTGAAGGAGATTGAGCAGGTGGTAAGTTCCTATACCAAGGCAATTATCGTCAACAGTCCGAACAATCCATCTGGCGTGATGTACTCAGAGAAGTTCATCGCTGAGGTAGTAGATTTCTGTGAGAGAAAGGGTATCTACCTCATCATGGACGATATCTACCACAAATTGCTCTTTGATGGAAAAAAGCCTATTTCCGCTTACAGATTTACCAACAAAGATCTTGAATCCACAAAAGTCATCGTGGTTAACGGGATCTCAAAGCTTTACGGCATGACCGGGTTTCGAATCGGCTGGACGATTGCAAACAAGCAACTCGTGGAAATCATGACGAACGTTCAGGGCCAGATAACTACGACGACGTCGGTCATCCTGCAGGCTGCGGCGGAGGGAGCGCTGATGGGACTCCAGAGCATCGTGGAGAGTTTACGGTTGACGGTTGAGAACAACCGAAACGTCATGATGCAGGAACTGCAGTCGTTCAACGGCGTTCGAACAACGAGGCCCGACGGCACGTTCTACTGCTTACCGGATTTTCGGGCCTACAGCAACAATTCTGTTGAACTCTCGAAATTGTTGCTAAAGAAAGCCCTCGTGGTGACGGTGCCTGGAAAAGAGTTTGGAATGGAGGGGCATCTCCGATTGAGCTACTGCGGTTCCATCAAGGACATCAAACAGGGTATTGAGAGAATCAAGTGGGCACTGGACTCGAGCTCACCCAATGAAATCTACATCGGCGAACGGAAATTCGTGAGGGATTGGTTATGAACAACATTCTCGGCATCAAAACACCAGCTCAAAACGAGGCGAGCGCACTCAAGAGTGACTACGGTCTCGAGAATCATGGGTTGGCAAACCTTAATACAGTTTATTGGAATTTGCCGACAGAGGCGCTATACGAGGAAATTGCCTTCCGGCGTGAAGCACGCATCACCCATCTCGGTCCGATTGTGGTTAACACCGGTAAGCATACCGCACGATCAGCCACTGATAAGTTCATTGTCAAGGAAGGAACAACAGAGGACAAGATCTGGTGGGGAGAATACAACCGGCCTTTCAATCAGGATAAATTCAATGAGCTTCTCAGTCGACT
>CAYHSB010000005.1:0-24860 GCA_964359185.1 uncultured Chitinophagales bacterium | reverse complement strand
TTTATCGTGCTTAACTTCGAGCAGAGGTTGTGCATCATTGGGAATACTGCGTACGCCGGAGAGATCAAGAAGTCCTTCTTCACAATCCTGAACTACCTTCTTCCTCTCGAAGGTGTGATGCCGATGCACTGTTCGGCAAACATTGGCAGAGACGGGGATACGGCAATCTTCTTTGGACTTTCGGGAACTGGAAAGACAACGCTTTCTGCCGATCCACAGCGTCGGCTGATCGGTGACGACGAACACGGGTGGAGCGATGATGGAATCTTTAACTTTGAGGGCGGCTGCTACGCAAAGGTGATCCAACTCTCTCCGACTGCGGAGCCACAGATTTACGCGTGTACAAGGAAGTTTGGGACAATCCTTGAGAATGTTGTCTTTGATCCCGTCACCCGAATGATTGATCTTGATGATCCGTCAATCACGGAGAATACACGCGCATCGTACCCGCTCGATTACATCGAGAATGCTGTACCAGAAAAAGTTGGCGGTCACCCGAAGAATATCATCCTCCTGACCTGTGATGCCTCCGGAGTCATGCCACCGATAGCAAAGCTGACTCCTGACCAGACTCTCTACCAATTCATTTCGGGCTACACTTCGAAAATCGCCGGCACAGAAGTGGGTCTTGGCAAAGAACCCGAGATGACCTTCAGCACCTGTTTCGGCGCACCGTTCATGGTTCATCACCCATACTTTTATGCCGATCTGCTGAAGCGGAAAATCTTGAAGTATGGTGTGAACTGCTGGTTGGTTAACACGGGCTGGGTTGGGGGACCTTATGGCGTGGGGAAGCGAATCAGCATCAAATACACTCGAGGTCTGTTGAATGCGGCGCTTGATGGTAAACTGTTGAAGGTGAAATACGGCGTCGACCCTGTCTTCGGGTTCGAGGTGCCAGAGACCTGCGATGAAATACCCTCGAGCGTTTTGAATCCTGCGGCAGCATGGCCAAGTAAAGAAACCTACATGCAAAAATACCGGCAGCTTGCTTCGAGGTTCATTGAAAACTTCAAGAAGTATGAGGCTGGATGCCCGCAGGAGACTATCGCAGCGGGACCAAAGCTGTGAATCTGTAGACGTGGTCTCTCCAGACCTCGTCTATCGAGCGATTTCCCTGGACAGGAACATCTTCGATTCCTGACTGAAGCCACCTTCTTCGATAGCTACAGCACGGCGCAGGTTACTTTCCTTTTTTGGAGCCTGTTTTCTGAAGGAGTCTTCGTGCTACGTACTTGGGCACAAAGTTGCTGATGTCTCCTCCCAAAGAGGCGATTTCTCTTACGATGCTGGAGTTTAGGTAGGTGTAGCGCTCATGCGGCATGAGATACAGAGTGAAGACCCCCTTCGAGAGCTTGCGATTCATCAGGGCCATCTGAAATTCGTATTCGAAATCGGAGATGGCTCTGAGGCCGCGGACAATCGCGACTGCATGCTTGGCCTTCGCATAGTCAACGAGAAGTCCTGAGAAGCTGTCAACCTCTACTTTCTTCCCGTACCTTTTCACCACCTTCTTAATTATTTCGACCCGTTCATCGTCACTGAACATCGGGTTCTTCGCGGAGTTTCGGGCGACGGTAACGATAACTTTATCAAAAATTTCAATCGCCCGTTCAAGGACGTCAATGTGGCCATTCGTAATAGGGTCAAAAGTCCCGGGATAGATTGCGATTTTCATTTTCGTTCTCAAGGCGTTGTTGAGCGTGGGGCCGCCGTACTCTGAGCGGCCATGAAAAACGAAACCTTCGTATTCCCAAAAGTTCGTTCGAGAAGAAGTTCAAAGCCATCGCTCGGCTCGACTCCTACCCTAGCTGCATGCTCCATAATGACAAATCCGGACGGCGCTGCGAGGCTTCGATCAAAGATGCGGCGTGGTAGGTCTACCGCATTCTCTAATCGATAGGGTGGATCGACAAAGACAAGGTCGTACTGACGATCAGCGTGGCGAAGAAACTTGTAGACGTCCGCTTTAATCACCTGGCATCGATCCTGACAGAGCAAGAGCTTAATATTCTCTTCAATAGCCATTGTCGCCCCCTGCCATTCATCGACGAATACGACCTCGGCTGCACCTCGACTCAAGGCTTCAAATCCGAGACTGCCGCTACCTGCAAACAGATCAAGGACGCGAGCTCCGCGGATATCGAATCGGTTCTGAAGAATGTTGAAGATTGATTCCTTCACGCGGTCAGTCGCAGGCCGAACGCGTGGATCTCGGACAGACCTCAAGATTCTCCCCTTGTATGTGCCCGAAATGACGCGCATCGTTTACTGTTCCCTCATTGCGATGCCGATAGCAGGCGCATATTGTTGGAAGGTGGATCGTTCCATGCGCCGCAAGCGGCGGGGTAGGATTACTCGACGGGTCGGGTCAAGGAATTCTACCGTGGGCGAATTAGCCTTCTCGAGCATCGAGAGGATTGAAGGGTTAGCCTGCTCCCCGTAAACATACACCTTCTTCGGCGAGGGTTTCCCATTTGAACTTTGAGCGAGAAAATGTTGAAGAAAGTTCTGTGCCAACTCCTCATCATGGGCCTCTCTCCATTGGTACTGGACTGATCTGCCATTCTCAAATAGGGTCGCTTCAACTCGACTCGGTTTAATTCCAAAGAGAGCGATGGTCTCTTGTTCGATTTCAGGATAATTCCACCGCAGGGCATGCTCTGCCCCGAAGTGGTCAACGTCGATGACAATAAGGTGCAGGTTGAGCCTTGACACGACTTGTCTAAAGAGAGAAATAAGATCTCGCCTTGCAGAAGCTGAGAGTATGAGCGAAGTGCCTGGAACGCCAAGCTCCTCCAATCTCGCCGTACCCGTAATATAGTCCTCATACTTCGAGGGAGCAAGGTAGTTTGAAAGTTCCCACGCGATGTGATTCGTGCGTTCGGACTCAGAGAAGCTTTCGTCCAGGGGAAAAGAATGGATGAAGACCCAGCGGCTATCAAGACAAATTGAAACGTTCGGTGCATCGATACCCCCGGCCTTTCGGATCGAGTTGAGTTCATCCGCAAGTGTTCCAACGAGAGCTGGATCGACATTTGATAGAGACGCGAAAATTTCAGAGCAGTTCACTGAACCTTCTCGCTCAGCGATCGACGCCATTTCGAATTCGGTTTCTCGATGGATCATCTCGACGGCTACGATTCGCTTACCGTAGAACTGGATGGCCGAGTACTTATTTGACCGTTTCATGAGTTCTTATTCGACCTTTACCAACGGACGGATCTTTTCAAACTTCTTTTCACCGATCCCCTTGATGCTTTTCAACTCTGCTACGTTCTTGAATTTTCCATTTTCTTCTCGATGAAGCAGGATGCGCTCAGCCATGGCTTCTCCAATACCGGGTAGCCACATCAGCTCTTCTTTCGAAGCGGTGTTAAGGTTGATGACTGTTCCGGGCCGAATTCCCTTTGTTGTCTTTGCAGTTGGGGATGATGTACGTTTCGCCGCTCGGGATGATGCCGTTCTGTCTTGATCCGACATTTGACGACCGCCGGGTGTTGTTTGAAGGGAATCTATCCTCTTTGATCGTTGAGCGAATTCTTGGTCCGCTTCCGAATAATCGAAGCGGGTAGATAGATTTTGAGGGAAGTAGATTCTGTAGAGTTTCACTCCGCCTCCGACGAGGAAAGTAATGACGAGGAAGAAGACGACCTTACTTTCGGTCGGAGTGAAACCGAAAAACTGGTTGAATTTCGTTAGGAGGCGCATGACTCAGGAAAAGGTGTCCTTTACCTTGTCAAAGAAGGTCTTGCGGGAGTGTGATTTCTTTTCGGTCTCGCTCGGCTTGACGGTCTCTTCGGCGGAGAGTTCCCTAAGGAGCTCCTTCATTTTGCTACTCACTCGCGTTGGGATCCAGACGTCGATCTGGACCAGTTGATCACCGCGGCCATAACTGTTGAGGTGTCCAATGCCTTTCTCGCGCATCCTTAGAACCTGTCCCGGCTGCGTGCCGGGTTCGATCTTCAAGCGTGCGCGGCCGTTGAGGGTTGGAACTTCCACATCTGCACCGAGGGCAGCCTCTGGATAACTGATGAGAAGAGTGTAGAGTATGTCGTCCCCGTTTCGAGTAAAATACTCGTGGGGCTCCTCCTCGATAACGACGATCAGGTCACCCGCTGGTCCGCCGTGGCGCCCGGTATTTCCTTGCCCCCGCAACGGGATGTAGTTCCCCTCAGTGACTCCAGCCGGGACATTCACTTTGATTGTGGTTTCGCCCTGGACTCTCCCGTCTCCTCTGCAGGTAGAGCATTGCTCTTTGATGATCTTTCCCTCGCCCTCGCAGGTCGAACAAGTTGTGATGCTCACAAATTGTCCAAAGACTGAGCGGGAAACATGCCGAGTCTCACCGGATCCCTGGCACGCCGGACAAACAGTACGGCCAGTACCAGGCCTCGCCCCGCTGCCACCGCAGGTTTCACACTTGCGTGCTTTCTTGATCTTGAGTTTTTTTTCGACCCCGCTTGCGATTTCCTCGAGAGTAAGTCTCAGTCGAACTTTCAGGTCAGAGCCCGGTGTTCCACCTGTGGCGCTCCGCGGCCGAGTCCGCCCGGTGGTGAAGACTTCGTCGAAAATGCTCCCGCCGAATCCACCGCTGAAGATATCGCCGAATGCGTTAAAGATGTCATTGATATCGGTGAAGCCACGATAGTCGTATCCAGGCCGCATTCCCTCGTGTCCGAATTGATCATAGCGCCGACGCTTCTGATCGTCGTTGAGAACCTCGTAGGCTTCAGCCGCTTCTTTAAACTTTTCCTCAGCCTCTTTGTTTCCTGGATTCCTGTCGGGATGATATTGGAGGGCGAACTTGCGATATGCTTTTTTGATATCATCCCGCGACGCATTGCGGGACACTCCTAAGATCTCGTAGTAGTCTCGTTTGCTCATTGAGTTTCTTTTCCAGTGTTCTCATCGCTTCTCTTCGTTTCGTCCTTCTTGTCAGAAGTCTCATTGGATATCCCACCGCTTTTGTCGATTGAATCCCCTGACACGATGACTTTTGAGTGACGGATGACTTTGTCGTAGAGCATGTACCCTTTCTCGATCTCTTCTATCACGGTATGAGGTGGTACGTTTTCCTTCGCCATCTGCATCAATGCCTCGTGGTAGTCTACATCGAATTCTTGTCCGAGCGCTTCGATTGGCTTCAGGCCTTGAGCCTCGAGGGTCTTCAGCAGCTTTGAATGAATAAGTTCGACACCCTTATAGAAGGAACCAAACTCTCGTCGTCCTTTTCCGATCTTCAGGGAGCGTGTCAGGTCGTCAAGAACAGGGAGAAGTTCAAAGACGAGTCCTTCGTTTGCGTAGCGAGTGACATTAAGGTGGTCGATCTCCATTCGCTTCTTGAAGTTTTCAAACTCGGCCGCTTTCCGGAGAAACTGATCTTTGTAAAGTTCAACAGATTTCTCTAGTTCAGGCACCTTTGCTCTCAAAGTCTCTAGTTCGGAAGGGGGCTCTGATACAGGTGTCAACAGGGCTTCTTCTGGAACTTCTCCCTTTGGAAGTCCTTCGCTTTCTTCCCTCTCGGGCTCTTCGTCTTTTGGGATTTTGTCTTCTGTCATTGGTTGCTTTCCCCGTGCTCTCTTTTCAGGATAACAGTGATGCAATCGTTCTAGCCATGTGGTCGACCAGCGGAATTATTTTTGAGTAGGCCATACGCTTCGGTCCAATGATACCGACAGTTCCAACAACATCGCCGACCTTGTAGACTGAAGTCACGATGCTGTAGTGTCTCAATTTCTCTTCGCAGTGCTCTTGTCCGATCGTCACCGTGGCTTCACCAGGCTTTGAGTCCCGTTTTTCCACAACCTGGGCCATCAATTCCTCGTCGTCGACGAGACTAAGGAACGCCCGAAAATTCTTGGGATCCTCGAACTCCGGCTGCTGCATCGCTTCGGGCGTGCCACCGATGTGCACGTGACTCCAATTCAGGACATCATCGAAAAGCCTATCCTTTGAGCTCAGCAGGAGACGAATAATCCCAGTCTCGTCGTCTTTCACATCCTTAACACGGGTTGCGAAGGTCTCCCGGATTTGATGCAAGCTTAGGCCGCTTAGCCTCTCGTTCAGAATGCGGCTTACCTCGTCGAGCTTCTCTCGGTGTACCTCGGAGGAGACTTCCATCATGATTGTCTTTACAATTCCAGACTTGACTGAGAGAACCACCAGTATCTTGGTGCTCGACACGTTGAACAACTCGAGTCGCTCGAATTTCGCGCTGCTAATCTGGGGTGTCGAGACAAGGCTCAGCTGATGCGAGATTTTGCCAAGGATCCTCGACGCTTCCTTGAGGAGCTCTTCGGGTTCTTGTGTGTGCTCAAGCGTCTTCACTATCGTTTTTCGCTCAGAGTCTGATACCTCTTCCAGTTTAAGAAGTTCATTGACGAAGAATCGGTACCCTTTGTCCGTTGGCATCCTCCCGGCGGAAGTGTGAGGCTGGTTAATGTAGCCGAGTTCCTCGAGGTCTGCCATAACATTGCGGATGGTGGCCGGACTCAATCCAAGCTGGTGTCGCCGCGAAATAGCGCGTGACCCAACGGGTGTCGCTGAGGCAATATAGTCTCCGATTGTGTACCGGAGAATTGTCCTCTGTCTTTCAGAGAGTTGTTCGCTCATAGAGGATCAACGCTTGTTCACGAAAGTCGATTATTTCGCAATAAAAATAACACATTTCAATCTGTTTGTCAAGGTATCTTTCCTTCTGAGCAATCTAACCACAGAGAGAGACATTGACTCTCTCCGCTTTTCTTGCTATATTCCGACACGATTTTTGTCCCATATCCGTCTTGTGTATCTTCAAACAATACCTCAATATAGAGGATGGATGGGGTTGTCTACGGCGCTTCGGGTCGACCTGCGGTCTCGTAGAGAAGACCCGTAGGGTAGCTCAATGGCCTAAGAGGCGTGGACTCGTAGGGAGAGCATCCCGCTTGCAGGGGGAAGGTTGGGACATAGGGAAGAAAAGTTCAATCCCCTATTGACCTTGGAGTTGTCCATAGGGGCTGTAGCTCAATGGGAGAGCGTTCGGTTCGCATCCGAAAGGTTGGGGGTTCAAGTCCCCTCAGCTCCACAACCGTCACAAGTCGGGAAGCATCTGTGAGTGTGGTAGCAGAAGGGTTTTTCTGTCGAAAGAGCTTTTCATTTCGCAATACGTGGACGACACAAAGAGGTCAAGTCCTGTGCAACGGAACGTTGCTCAACCCCGCCAGGTCCGGAAGGAAGCAACGGTCGGCAAATCGTTTCGTGTGACACAGTCGGTCTCGCTTTGCGGGACCAGCTTGACCTCTTTGTCTACGTCTGACACCACGAGTGCTCTCCTGTTCCCCCCTGTGACGTAAGCTTTTCTATAAAGAAAGAAGCGCATCTTTTGAGATAATCAAGGCTTGCTTGTCAATGGTTCACAATTGGCAAGGGGAAGGAATTTGATGTGAGAAGAGAAATTATTATGAATATGACGGCTAACCAAGTCCGCATAGCCATCACAGAGGATGGTAAACTCGCGGAACTCTTCGTCGAAGCTCCTGAAAAGGAGAGATTGGTTGGCGATATTTATTTAGGGAAAGTCGCACGCGTTATGCCTGGCATCAAAGCAGCTTTCATCGATATCGGGCTAAAGCAGGATGCCTTTCTCCATTTTTCAGACATCGGAAGCTCTCTCGATGAATACTCAGATTTGCTTGGTGAGGAACCTGAGATCGATACGCAGGAAGAGGAAGACGAGGAACTCGTTCCTGTGGCTGCTCCACCTGCGGGCGGGGGACCTCCCCAGCAGCGAGAGACGAGCACCACCATGGCGCGCGAGCGACCTGCGAGAGAACATCATGGTCATTGGCGTGATAGGCTCGAACATCCGGAGAAACATCTCCAGGCTGGTCAAGACATCATCGTTCAGATTACGAAGGAGCCTGTCGGGAAGAAAGGGGTTCGAGTGACATCAGAAGTCTCCCTTCCCGGGCGGTTCCTCGTTCTCCTGCCGTTCGACGGAAAGGTTGGGGTCTCGAAGCGAATCGCAAATTTCAGAGAGAAGCGGCGCCTTCGAAAGCTGGTGCGCACAATTGTCCCAGATGGTTTCGGGGCTATCATCCGTACCGTGGCTGAAGGGAAGGACGAGCAGACACTGAAGAACGACCTTGACCAGCTCATCAGCACTTGGAGGGAGATTGAAACGAGTGTGAAAACGGAAAAGGCCCCTTCACTCATCTATAAGGATATGACCACGACGTCAAGCGTAATCCGTGATCTGTTTTCGAACGATGTCGAGCGTGTCGTCGTCGATTCGAAGAGGCTGAATCGTGATATCCGGGCCTACGTGAAATTGACTTCGCCATCTCTTGTTGACAAGATTGAATTGTATCGGGGGAAAGAGCCGATATTCGACGTGTTTGGGGTTGAGAAAGAAATCGCCACAGCGATGAGGAGGAAAGTTTGGCTCAAGAGCGGCGGCTACATTATTATCGAACAGACAGAGGCGATGGTTGTTGTCGACGTCAACAGCGGGCGCTACGCTGCGAAGAAGGAGCAGGAACTCAACTCTCTCCAGACAAACCTCGAGTCCGCACGGGAGATCGTTCGTCAAATACGTCTTCGTGACATCGGGGGCCTAATCGTCATTGATTTCATCGACCTCGATGACGAGCGAAACAAAAAGAAGGTGTTCGACGAGCTTCGGAAGGAATTCCGAAAAGATCGTGCGAAAGTCACCGTCCTGCCGATGACTGAGTTCGGGCTCGCTCAGATCACACGTCAGCGTATTCGACAGAGTGTTCTCCACAGCTTCAGTGAGCCATGTCCAACGTGTGCAGGGACTGGACTCGTACAATCAAAATCGACAATCATCAGTCACATCGAGCGGTGGATCAGGCGGTTCAAATCCGAGTCGAGAGAGTTCCGACTCCTTCTGAGAGTTCATCCCACAATAGCCTCGCACCTGATTGAAGGGAACCTCAGTCGTCTCAGGAAAATGATGCTAAAGTATTTTGTCCTTATAAAACTAGAATCTGATTCGGTCCTTGCTGTCGATGAGTTCAAGTTCATCTCCAGAAAGCAAAACAAAGACATCACCGATCTCTATAGGTCCTGAACGGAGAAAGGAGAAGGTTCATGAAGCTCTTTGTCGATACCGCCAATATTGAGGAAATCCGGGAAGCTGCGAGTCTCGGAATTCTTGATGGGGTGACTACGAATCCCAGCCTGGTTGCAAAAGAGCGGAGAGACTTTCATGAACTTCTCAAAGAAATCTGTTCGATTGTTCGCGGGCCTGTGAGCGCGGAAGTCCTTGCAACCGAGCTTCAGGGAATCCTTACGGAAGCGCGGCAACTCGCGAAAATCGATGAGAACATCGTCGTCAAGGTTCCGCTGATTAAAGAAGGGTTGAAAGCTGTGAAATGTTTGAAGGCCGAAGGAATCCGTGCAAATGTCACGCTGTGTTTTTCAGCGACACAGGCGCTTCTTGCGGCAAAGGCGGGGGCCTATTTCATCAGCCCTTTTATTGGTCGCCTCGATGACATTAGTAGCACAGGGATGGATTTGATCCGGGACATTGTCACGATATATCGCAATTATGACATCGAGACGCAGGTTCTCGTTGCGAGTATTCGTCACCCGCTCCACGTGCTTGAAGCGGCAAAGCTCGGTGCGGACATCTCATCGATGCCTTTCAAGGTATTCGAGCAGCTTGTGAAGCATCCTCTGACTGACATCGGGCTGGAGCGTTTCCTTGAAGACTGGAGGAAAGGGAAAAGTTGAGCTCGGATTCGAAGCGCACGCCGTTTCACGACATCCACCGACAGCTTGGGGCAAAGATCGTTGAGTTCGGGGGGTTCGAGATGCCGGTTCAGTATCGAGGAATTATCGAAGAGCACCGCGCTGTCCGCAATGCCGTTGGGATTTTCGACGTTTCTCACATGGGTGAGTTTGAAGTGTGGGGAGAAGGCGCCGCCGACTTTGTTCAACGGAGTACGGTGAACGATGTCACGAAGCTTACAGAGGGAAAAGCCCAATACTCCGCGATGTGTTATGACCACGGCGGCATCGTCGATG
This sequence comes from uncultured Chitinophagales bacterium, assembly GCA_964359185.1. Lineage (GTDB taxonomy): Bacteria > Bacteroidota > Ignavibacteria > UBA10030 > JAHEZR01 > CAYHSB01. The sequence goes on along the minus strand of CAYHSB010000005.1, from coordinate 14,822 downwards.
ATTTGCTCGTCTATCACCTTGGTGACCATTACATGCTTGTCGTGAATGCCGCAAACATCAATAAAGATTTTTCTTGGCTCAGAGAACATGTGGTCAGGAACGTCGACCTGCGGGACGTCAGTGACGAGACCGCTCTCTTAGCAGTGCAAGGTCCAAAGTCCGGAGAAACACTTCAAAAGCTCACCTCTGTTGAACTATCAACCATCCCATACTACCATTACCGGAGAGGTCGCCTCGCAGATGTGGAGATGGTAATCTCTCGCACAGGCTACACCGGAGAACTGGGTTTCGAACTGTTCTTCCGCGCTTCGCCATCTGACTGTGACAAGATCTGGAATGCGATCTGTGAAGCTGGAAGGGGATTTAAGATCATTCCAGTGGGTCTCGGTGCGCGTGACACCCTGAGACTTGAGATGGGATACTGCCTCTATGGAAACGACATTGACGAGACGACAAATCCTCTGGAGGCAGGACTCGGCTGGATTACAAAACTCGATAAGGGAGAATTCGTCGGCAGAACAGCCCTCCTCGAGGCGAAGAGGGCTGGCTTGAGACGGAAGCTTGTAGGCTTTACAGTTGAAGAGAAATCGTTTCCCCGCCACGGGTACGAGATCTGCTCCAATGGAACCAAGATTGGACACGTCACGAGCGGCACATTCTCACCCTCACTCGAGAAGGGAATAGGGATGGGATATGTTGCCGATCAACACGCAGCAGTAGGGTCGGTTGTGAGTGTGCTTGTCAGGAGCAAAGAGGTAAGAGCGACTGTCGTAAAGATTCCTTTTATTCAACGTTAGGACTCAATACAACAACCCACACGCTAATGAGAATCGATCTCTACTTCACACCCGGTCAGATTGATGAGCTCCAACTTCGCGACAAGAATGTTGTAGTGATTGATGTGCTACGGGCAGGCACAAGTATCGCCACCGCTCTTTCGAACGGTGCAAGAGAAATTATTCCTGTGGAGACCGTTGAAGCGGCCGTGAAAATCTCCGGCGGTCTATTTGGTGATGTCGTCCTGCTCGGCGGTGAGCGAGGGGGGAAGATCATCGAGGGGTTTCATCTCGGAAATTCCCCAAGTGAGTATCTTGAAAATGTGGTGAAAGGAATGTCGATTGTCTTCACGACAACGAATGGTGCACTCGCGATGGTCAAGGGACGATATGCAAAGCAAATGACTATCGCAGCGTTTGTCAACGTTGGAAGAGTTGTGGACTTCATCAAGAACGTCGGGGAGGATTTCGTTTTCATCTGTGCAGGTAACCAGCAGCGTGTTGGCGGATTCTGTCTCGAGGACGCTGTGTGTGCTGGAATGATTATCCACAGGTTGAAGCAGACTGGTTCGAAGGTGTTAGAATTGAGCGATTCAGCAGCGAGCGCTCTTATTCTCCACCGAAGTTATGGGCGAAACCTATCGAAAATGTTGGAGGATTCCGAAGACGGAAAATACCTTTCACAAATTGGCTTCGGCAATGATTTGAAAACCTGTGCCGCGGTCGATTCAGTCACTGTCCTTCCGGTGCTGCGTGGCAACGTGATCAGACTGGGGCACGATGCCATGCACAACGAATAGTTTTGAAGATCCTGGCAATCAAACATGCCTGCGAAAGAACGAAATTCTTCAACAACCTATTCCTTCCGTCACCGACAGGAAAGGAAGGGGGTTCATGGTGAGCGCAGACGTCAGATCATAGGCCTTCTCGTGATGGCTTTGGCAGTGCTCATCCTGCTAAGTCTCGTTTCCTACACTCCTGGTGACCAGGCGAACGGTGACATCCGTTTCACCGATCTCTGGAAAGTCTTCAGCAATGATCCTGCGATAAAGGCAAGAGCGGAAGGTACCCGGAATTGGTTGGGTCTTCTCGGCGCGATCACCTCTAATGCTCTCATTAACCTGACTCTTGGGTACGGTGTTATCCTCTTCCCGATTCTTCTCTTCGCATGGGGGTGGACATTGTTGCGGAACGGCAACTATGCCAAGCTCGCGCTCTTTGCGAACTATGTTCTCATCGTGGCTTTTCTTCTCTCTGCCTTGTTCGGAGTGGTCCGCTTGTTCAGTATCCCTCCGCTGATGTCGATGGAGTGGAGCGGTGCGGTCGGAGACTTCATCGCGACGGCTTTCGCGAAGCTGCTTGGCACTGTGGGGGCGTCGATCGCCTTACTCGTTGCTTTGTTCATCACCGTTGTTCTCGCCGTCGACCTCGACTTGAAAACTTCCATCGACCGTATAAAGAATCTGTTTTCGAAGCGTGCCGAGTGGCTTACGTTTCAGAAGAAGGACCGAGAGGATATTGAGGTAGCAGTGCCGGAGAAAGAAGAGCCGACGCCGATACTTTTTCCTGGAAAGGAACGGATTCGTGAGGGGGCGGAGCTTGCCCATGACGTTGCCACGCCTGAAGAAAAAGGTTTCCTTTCGAGAAAGCCAGAACGCGAGTCCGAGCTTCCCGCTGAGGAGGAAGAACCTCTGTTCGAGCGAGAAGAGGAAGAGGTCAAGGTGCGTCACGGCGAAAGCTTAGAGGAAGAGATCGACTACGTTCTGCCAACGATCGACCTTCTTAATACTCCTCAGCAGCAGGAAAATGTCGAGGAAGATGAACTTAAGGCAAACGCAGAGCTCCTGCGTGCCAAGCTCGCAAATTTTGGTGTTGAGATCGAAAGCGTGAGTGTCACTCCCGGACCGGTCGTGACGTTGTATGAGCTGGTCCCGGCCTCGGGTGTAAAAATCAGCCGGATTGTGAGTCTCGCGGATGACCTTGCGCTTGCTCTCGCGGCCAAGGGAATCCGCATCATTGCGCCAATTCCCGGCAAGAGCGCGGTGGGAGTAGAAATCCCAAACCGTAATCCTTCGATCGTCCATATCCGGAGTGTCATTAACTCAGCGAAGTTCCGAGAGACGAAGGCTGTTCTGCCCATCGCGGTCGGGAAGACGATTTCAGGCGAAGTGTACACAGACGACCTTGCGAGAATGCCCCATCTTCTTATGGCAGGTGCAACGGGGTCGGGGAAGAGCATAGGGATCAACACGATCATAATGAGCCTTCTGTATCGGCTACATCCCTCGGACATCAAGTTTGTCATCATCGACCCAAAGAAAATCGAACTCTCGACATACGCGAAGCTGAAGAACCACTTTCTTGCTGTTTGCCCTGATATCCATGAGCTTATCGTGACGACGCCAGAGAACGCAGTTCTCGCTTTGAAGAGCGTTGAGTACGAGATGGAACAGCGATATGACAGGCTTGCGGCTGCGGGTGTCAGGAACGTTGCTGATTATAACGAGAAAGTTCGGGAGGGGAGACTGAAGGATTCCGCGGAGATCAAGCACCGAAAGATTCCGTACCTCATCGTGGTTATCGACGAGCTCGCTGACCTTATGCTCACAGCTTCCCGAGAAGTCGAGGAGCCTATCGCGCGCCTGGCCCAGCTGGCTCGAGCGGTTGGGGTTCATCTCGTCCTTGCAACCCAGCGGCCCTCAGTTGATGTGATCACCGGAGTCATTAAGGCGAACTTTTCTGCTCGTATCGCGTACCAAGTCGCATCGAAAACAGACTCGCGGACGATCCTTGATATGAATGGGGCCGAGCAACTCCTCGGGAACGGTGACATGCTTTACCTGCCTGCAGGGAGTCCAAAGCCGATCCGCATTCAGAATGCATTTGTTTCCTCACAGGAGGTGGAACGGGTAACGGACTACATCGCAAACCAGCGCGGGTACAGCCAGCCCTTCGAGTTGCCATCGGTACGGGAGAAGCAGAGGGGTGCTGCAGCCGTTTCTGGAGAGCAGGATGAGCTATTCTACGAAGCAGCACGGCTTGTCGTCCGGCATCAGCAGGGATCTGTATCCTTGCTTCAGCGGCGGCTTGCCATTGGATACTCCCGCGCCGGAAAGTTGATCGATCAGCTGGAAGCTGCAGGCATAGTGGGTCCGTACGACGGGAGTAAAGCCAGGGAAGTTCTGGTCGAAACGGAGGAAGAGCTGGAAAATCTTCTAAGGCAAGAGGGATGAGGAAGTCGAGAGCCCTTTCTGCATACGTCAGGATTCTCTTTGGGTCACTGTTTTTGTTGATTGCGGTGTCCATTGGTCTTTCAGCAGGCGATTCGGCCAGGGAGATCCTCGAAAAAGTCCAGAAGAAGTATGATGAGATGTTCAATGCAACCCTCTCCTTCTCACAGAAAGTGAAATTTGGCTTATCGAAGGCTGAGTATTCCGCCAGCGGAATGCTTTATATGAAGAAGTCGAATCACTACCGGATTGAAATGGAGGATCGGACCTTCGTCACAGATGGGAAGACGGTCTGGTCGTACTCGCCAGAAAATAAACAGGTGCTCATTGATACGTACAAAGAAGATCCTCGAAGCTTCTCTCCGGAGAAATTCCTCTTGAGTGTCCCGAAGGATTTCTATTCCGCCATTCTCGCCAGAGAAAAGTCCCGGGGGCAAACCCTCGTGGTGCTGAAACTCACTCCAAAGGATGACAAATCCTCGATGAAATCTCTCAAGCTTTGGGTAGACGAGGAAGAATGGCTACTTCGGAAAGCCGAAATTGTTGATGTGAACAAAAACGTTAGAATCTACACTGTCCTGGACATTCGTTTAAACACGACGCTTAGCGATTCCACATTTGCCTTTGTCGCACCTCCCGGTGTGGAAGTTGTCGATCTCCGCTAGGTGATTTCTCTATCCGCCGACGGTCTGTGCTGAATGAATTATCGCTTGAAGTCTTTCCTACGTATTGGTTTGAGTATTGCATTCGCTCTCCTCTTTTTGTATCTCGCCTTCAGGGGGGCCGACTTCGAGAAACTGAAGTCATCGCTTAAAGACGCCAACTATTTCTGGGTGCTCTCGGTTCTTCCTTTTTTGTTCATCAGCCACCTCTTTCGGGCATGGCGATGGAAGTATCTCCTTGATCCGATCAAGAAGGATATTTCTTTCAGAAATCTGTTTTCGTCACTCATGATCGGCTATATGGTGGATAATGCCCTCCCGCGGGTCGGTGAAGTTGTTCGGCCCTACAACCTCGGCCGGCTGGAGCACATCTCGAAAAGCGCAGCTCTCGGGACTGTCCTCGTCGAACGTATCATCGATATGCTTTCCTTCCTTTTTCTCCTCGCGGTGATTTTCATCTTCTACCGGGCTCCTTTGATGCAAGCTTTTCCCTGGCTTGAGAGCGCAAGCATTATTGCAGCGGTCGCCACAATCACGGTGTTTGGACTTTTCGCTTTCTTTCTTGTTCGGCGAGAACTGACTTTCCGCTGGTTGCGAAAGTTGACAGCGCGATTTTCACCAGCGTTTGGGGAAAAGCTTGAACGCCTGTTCCATTCCTTTCTCGATGGTTTCCTCATAATAAAAGAACCCCGACGATACCTGATCATCGTGTTGTTGAGTTTCGTCATCTGGTTCTGGTATGCCCTCATGCTCTACCTCCCGTTTTTTGCGTTCAGGATGGATGAACAATACTCCCTCAACTTTGTAGCCGCCGTAGTAACTATGGTGATCTCTGCTATTGGCTTTATCATCCCATCGCCCGGAGCAACGGGAAGTTATCATTGGATCGCCAGAGAGACTCTTGTCCGACTTTTTGGGGTCGATGTTGAAGTTGCATTGAGCTACGCGACGGTGACTCACCTCTTGGGGTTTGTATCTGTTACAATTGTCGGTCTATTGTATTTCCTTCGTGATAACTTGAAATTCTCTGAAGCAATTAGAGACTCGGAGGTCGGCACAACGGAAGTTGCTCTCGTGCCCGAGGAAAAACGTTAGTCACAATCACAAATCCTGAAAGACTTTTCTTATGAACATCGGAGTAATTGGAACTGGATACGTTGGCCTCGTTGCTGGAACATGCTTTGCAGAAAGTGGTAACGACGTCATCTGTATGGATATTGACCGCACAAAGATTCAAAAGTTGAAGAGGGGAATCGTCCCGATCTATGAGCCAGGCCTTGAAGAGCTTGTCCGGCGTAATATTAACGAAAAACGTCTTCGGTTTACAACCAGGCTCTCGGAGACTGTCGATGTCTCCAAAGTTATCTTCCTTGCTCTCCCCACTCCGTCGGATCATGACGGGGGTGCAGACTTGAGAGTTGTTTTGGATGTAGTGAGGAAGATCGCTCGGAGAATGAAGAAGCCGAAGATCATCGTCACGAAAAGCACCGTCCCAGTTGGAACAGTGGACCGATTGCGAACGATTATGCGGCGGGAAACAAGGGTTGAATTTGAAGTCGTTGCAAATCCTGAGTTCCTCAAAGAAGGCGCTGCGGTAAACGATTTTCTCTATCCAGAGCGTGTCATCGTCGGCACCCGGAACAAGGAAGCGGCGAAAATATTGCATGACCTCTATGCTCCCTTCATGCGAACGGCTGACCACTACATAGTAATGGACGAGCGAAGCGCAGAATTGACGAAGTACGCAGCAAATTCTCTCCTCGCCACCAAGATCTCATTCATGAATGAGGTTGCAAATCTCGCTGAACGCGTCGGTGCTGATATCGATATGGTTCGGCTCGGAATTGGGTCAGATTCGCGGATCGGTCCTCAGTTTCTGTTCCCCGGGGTGGGCTATGGCGGTTCGTGTTTCCCAAAGGATGTGAAGGCGCTAATAAAAACATCGCAAGAACAGGGCTACGAGTCAAAGATTTTGAAAGCAGTTGACGGTGTCAATGAGCAGCAAAAACTTCTCTTGGTGGAAAAATTCAAGGCGCATTTCAAGGGGAAGGTGAAGGATCGGCTCGTTGCTATCTGGGGACTCGCGTACAAGCCTCGAACGGATGACCTCCGTGATGCACCCTCGCTCGTCATCATTTCCCATCTTCTCGAGGCAGGAGCAAGAGTGAACGCCCATGATCCTGTCGCTAATGAAAGGGCAAAAGAAATCCTTGGTGAGAAGATCCATCTCTTTGACAATAACTATGATGTTCTCAAGGGAGCCGATGCGCTCATCGTCGTGACAGAATGGAACGAGTTCCGTCAGCCAGACTTTGTCCGGATGAAGCGGCTCATGAAATCCCCCGTCATATTCGATGGCAGGAACATCTACGACGCGAAAGAAGTGCGCGCGAGAGGTTTTACATACTACGGGATTGGTAGATGATTTCGTTCAGGGCTTCCCTCAAAGACCGCGTGCGTCGAGGCAACTCCACTGCTTTTGGCTCGCAGCGGGAGCGTTTCTGTATAGCTGTCCTATCCTTTACAACCACACAAGCTGAATTGGAACCTCGAGCAGCAACATGACCGACCATCTGCGCCGACCACTTTGCTTGTTCTTCTTTCTTGTCCTCCATGTGACTACGGGAATTCTCTATGCTCAGGATGCAACTGCAAGGAGGAGAGCTTCGTTCTCAGCCGGGATGGGAGTCAGCTATATCAGGGCTTCAGACGTTGTGGATTATGTGAATCAAGTTATTAGTCCCGACAAACTAGATGATTTTGCGTCAGCTGTAGAATTCTTCGCTGCACCCGAGATTTCTCTGAATGCGGACATAAGTCTCAAGTTTGAGTACGCATATCTATTGAAAACTTACTCGGTTAGTGGACAAGGCGCCGGCCTTTTTTCATTCGACTACGCTGTTCACATGCCCACAGTGCTGTTGGTCTATGTTCTCGAGGGGGAGGGTTTCTATGTTAAGCTCGGTGGCGGTGCTGGATACCACTTTGGGAAGTTCACGCAATTGTTTCCAAATTCAGCTAGCGAGAGTCGATTCACAACCGGTGGGATTGGATTCAAACTGGAAGCGATGGGGAACACAGCATTCAGCGAATCTCTCTATGGGCTCATTGGCGGCGACGTCCGTCTGGATTTTCTTGGCAGGTTGAAGGATAATGATGGGAAGGGCCTTGAAATCCGAAGAGCATTCGGTCCGATCGATCCTGTAAGGCTTCGTTTTGCGAGCGTAGGAATTAAGTTTGGCTTGGTGTATTATTTTTGACGCTACGACATTATGACCCTTCTTGAGGCAGTTGTTCTCGGAGTAGTCCAGGGGTTGACTGAGTTCCTCCCCATCAGTAGCACCGCACACGTCCGCCTCGTGCCTGCTCTCTTTGGATGGGGAGACCCCGGAGCGGCAGCTTCTGCCATTATTCAGCTCGGGACAATGGCTTCGGTGGTCATATTCTTTCGCCGTGACTTCCTGAAACTTACCAAAGCTTTCTTCCGTGGGATTGCTAATGGCAAACCCTTCGATGAGTTTGAATCTCGTATGGCCTGGTATATTGGTGTCGGGACGATCCCTGTTGCTGTCCTTGGCTTTCTCTTCAGGCATTCTATCGTGACGTCTGCTCGATCACTCTACCTCATTGCATCAAGTCTCATTCTCCTCGCGTTGGCCCTTGCCCTCGCTGAGCGCATCTCCACTTTCCGACGTGGGACGAGTTCCATCGCTTTCATGGACTGTGTGATTGTTGGTCTTGCGCAGGCACTTGCGTTGGTTCCCGGCTCCTCTCGTTCAGGTACGACCATCACCGCAGGGCTCTTCCTTGGCTTGACACGCGAGGCTGCAGCGAGGTTTTCGTTTCTTCTTAGCATTCCCGCCGTGATTGCAAGTGGTCTCTTCGAGATGTATGAGGTCCGCCACAGTTTGAGCACGGTTGTAGCAGTCAATCTCACTGTCGCGACTGTTTTTTCGGCAGTCACCGGCTATGCTGCGATTGCGTTCCTTTTACGCTATCTACGTACGCACACAACGTATGTTTTTGTCTGGTACAGGATTCTTCTTGGAGGGGTGATATTCCTCCTTCTGCTTCTTGGAATTCTTTCACCGGTTACCTAGTTTGCTCGTAACTCTATTGCAAAAGGAGAAGAAATTATGCTTTCAACAATCGGACTCGCCTTCTTAGCTCTTGCGATGCTAGATACATCCGACCAGGGAAGGACCTCAAAGGAAGTGGCGGTCATCGAAACGGACTTCGGAAAGATTATCTTCGAATTCTTTTCTGATGTTGCCCCAAAACACGTTGCGAATTTCAAGAAGCTTGCTTCCTCGGGCTTTTTCAATGGCACAACCTTCCATCGTGTTATTCCGAAGTTCATGATCCAGGGAGGCGACCCGAACTCAAAGGATGAAGATCGATCGAACGACGGCATGGGACAGGCCGGACAACCCACCGTGCCAGCTGAATTCAGTAAGACAAGCCACAAGCGCGGCATCGTCTCAGCGGCGCGCAGGGGAGACGACATTAACAGCGCGACGAGCCAGTTCTTCATTTGCGTTGCCGACGTACCTCACCTCGATGGACAGTACAGCGTGTTTGGGCGAGTCATAGAGGGAATGGATGTGGTCGATAAGATCGTGAATGTTCCGAGGGATCAAAGGGACAATCCTCTTAAGAAAGTGGTCATGAAGAAAGTCTACAATAAGAAACTAACGAAATGATCTGTGTGTCAAATGATGACACAGCAAGAATTTCATACTGCTTTAAAGCAACGGAAGTTTGCGCAGGTATATTTCTTCTTCGGAGAGGAAGATTTCCTCATTGATGAGGCTGTCAGCACGCTCATCGCTACAGTACTCCGAGACGAAGACCAAAGTTTCAACCTTGACGTCTTGTACGGTGATGAGGTAGATGCTCAGGATGTTGTCGCGCACGCAAATTCTTACCCGATGATGACACAGCATCGTGTCGTTATTCTCAGGAATTTTGAGCGGCTCGACGACGAAGGAAAAAAGATCCTCTACACCCATGTTGAGAAGGCTTCTCAATCGACTGTCATGGTGATTATCTCCAAGAAGACTGACAGTATACTCCAGAGAAAAGCAGCGACGATCGAATTTGGACACCCAAAAGAGTCCGAACTTCTGCTCTGGATTAAGGAGCGCGGGCGCAAATACGGAAGGGAGATAAGTCGGGACGCGTACGAAGTGCTCATTACCTATGTCGGCAACTCCCTCCGTGCCCTTGACAGCGAACTCGAGAAGATCTCTTCTTACATCGGCGACAAGAAAACCATTGACGCCGACGATGTGCATGCGGTTGTGGGCTTTTCAAAGACGTACAATGTCTTTGAACTTTCCAAGGCTGTCGGAAACAGGGATCTCAAGCGATCACTGGAGATATTCTACCGAATGATGCAGTTTGGGGAGTATCCTCCAGTCATGGTTGTAATGATCACGAAGAACTTTATGAGAATGCTCAAGCTCGCGGAGGGGGGACAACGATTGCGTTCATACTCCAAGTCAGAAATAGAGAGAGGCTTTGCTTCTCTTGCACGCGCTGACGAGAAGTTGAAATTCACGGGCGAAGATCCTCGCTCAGTGATGACTGTCTTGCTTCACGAACTAATGCCTGAGTCGAAAAGAGCAATCGCTTCGAGTTAAAGTTTTCAGTATACTTCACCTTGCTTTCCATTCCTCCATGTCCTCATGTTCCATCTCGATTTCGCACCTCGAGCAGAAAGGGCCGATCAATGAAACATACTCTTCAATTGGCTTCCGCGATCCTGGGTCTCATAGTCTGCATTCCAACCTCGTCCATCCTGGCCCAGCAAGTCAAGTCTGACACTCTCGTAGCAAAGGATACCACAAAGAAGGCCGAACCGAAATGGGATGTTGCTGCCAAGCACGGGCCTACTACTGATATTGAGTTCGACACAGATGAGGGGACGTGGATTTCTGTCGATGTGAGTCCGGATGGCAAGCAAATCGTCTTCGACATACTCGGTGATATTTACATTATGCCCATCAGTGGAGGAAGTGCAACCCTGTTGGCTGGAGGACCTGCGTACGAAGTCCAACCACGCTTCAGTCCGGACGGGCGAAAGATTTCAATCACCAGTGATCGAGACGGATGCGACAATATCTGGGTCATGGATGTCGATGGTAAGAATTCGAAACAAATCACGAAGGAAAAAGAACGGCAGACGAACAACGCCATCTGGACACCGGATGGTAAATACCTTGTTGCACGTAAACATTACCGCAACACCCGATCTCTTGGGGCGGGCGAGATGTGGCTGTACCATATCGGCGGGGGTGACGGCCTCCAGCTCACGAAGCGCCGCAACTGGGAGCAAGATGCTGGCGAGCCATGTCTGTCCCCAGACGGTCGATACCTCTATTACAGTGAAGATGTGAGTCCGGGAGGTGGATTCCAATACAACAAAGATCCGAATGGCGTTATCTACGTTATTCAACGTCTCGATCTTCAAACCGGAAAGACCGAACAATTCATCAACGGCGAGGGAGGTTCAGTCCGACCTCAGGTCTCACCGGATGGAAAGACTATCGCTTTCGTTCGACGTTTCCGATTAAAAACGGTCCTCTATCTTTATGATATCGAGAGGGGGAGAGAATCCCCGATCTATGACAACCTCAACCGCGATGCACAAGAAACGTGGGCAATGTTCGGCGTGCATCCAGGGTTTTCTTGGACACCGGATGGGAAGAGCATTGTAATCTCCGCAAGGGGACATATCTGGAGCGTTGATGTTCAAACGCCCGCCCGCCAAGCCCGCCAGACCGACTCTGTCGGGCTGGGTGGTTCGGGCGGGAGAGAGGCCGCTCAGATTCCTTTTAAAGTTCATGTGAAGCAGACGATCACGGAGGCAGTGCGTTTTCCACAGGAGGTAGCCCCAGAGAAGTTCGATGTGAAGATGCTGCGATGGGTAACCGTCTCTCCCGACCAGAGGTCCGTTATCTACACCGCACTCGGGAAACTTTACATCAGAGATCTTCCAGATGGCACACCGAAACGCATCACCAAGGATTCTGAGAACTTTGAATACTATCCTTCTTTCTCTCCCGACGGGAAGTGGATTGTATACGCAACTTGGAATGATGAGGAGAAAGGCGCCGTCTGGAAAGTTCAGCCGAGCGGAAGCAACCAAACAAAACTGACGAGCCGCATGGGGCATTATGTTGAACCTCAATTCTCTTCTGACGGAAAGAAGATCGTCTTTCGAAGAGCTGGAGGTGATGGACTTCGTGGGCGTACGTACAGCAAAGAAACAGGTATCTATTGGATTCCGGCCGAAGGTGGGAAACCGACGCTGATTACGGAAGAAGGTTCTCGACCCATGTTCAACAGAACTGGCGAGCGAATCTTTCTCCTCACGAATGAAGGGGAAAAGACTGCCCTCGCGAGCGTCGGGTTAAGCGGCGAAAAGCGGAGAGTCCATCTTCTTTCGGATAACGCGCAGCAAATCGTACCTTCTCCAGACGAAAAGTGGGTGGCATTGGTGGAGCGATATAACGCCTACATTGCGGTCTTCCCGGAAACTGGACAGGCTGTAAATATTGGCCCGATTACTGCTGACTATCCAATCAAAAAGATTACGCGCGACGCCGGCACGTATCTGAACTGGTCGCCAGACAGCAAAAAGCTTTATTGGTCATTGGGTTCTGAGTTGTACTCCCGAGAACTCACAAATACTTTCAAGTTTGTTGATGGCGCAAAGGATAGCGTTCAAGAGAAGCCTGATACAACGGGATTGTACGTTGGCTTCACAGCCGACACTGACAACCCGACTGGAACTTTAGCATTGACTGGTGCGACAGTGATAACGATGCAAGGCGATCAAGTTATCCCGGGAGCTACGATACTCATAGAGCGCAATCGCATCAAAGCAATTGGCCCCTCGACAGCTATCGAGATTCCTCCTGACGCGAAGCGCGTCGACGTTTCGGGGAAATTTATCATGCCAGGGATGATCGATGTACATGCCCACATCGGAACCGGAAGTAATAACGTCACGCCTCAGACGCATTGGGGATACTATGCAAACCTAGCGTTCGGTGTGACGACTTCCCATGACCCCTCGTCAGGCACAGAGATGGTCTTCTCAAACTCTGAGCTGATCAAGGCGGGTCTGATGGCCGGCCCACGTCTTTACTCGACAGGAACAATTCTGTACGGTGCCGAGGGTTCCATCAAAGCAGTCATTAGTAACTTCGAAGATGCAATGTCGCATCTCCGTCGGCTCAAGGCTGTTGGTGCCTTTACGGTGAAGAGCTACAACCAACCAAGGCGAGATCAACGACAGCAGATCATTGAGGCGGCACGGGCACTCAAAATGATGGTCGTGCCCGAAGGGGGTTCGACCTTTTTCTGGAACATGTCCATGATCTTAGATGGACATACTGGCATCGAGCATTCAATACCGGTCTCTCCAATGTACAAAGACGCAAACACTCTGCTCGCAATGAGTAAAACTGGATATACACCAACGCTTATCGTCAGCTACGGCGGGCTATGGGGAGAGAATTACTGGTACATGAAGACGAAGGTATGGGATAACGAGCGGCTCCTGAGATTTACTCCGAGAGAGATCATCGACGCTCGCTCTCGTCGTCGAATGATGGCAGAAGAAGACGATTTCAACTACATTGAGAATGCGAAAGCAGCGAAAAAGGTGTTCGACGCGGGCGCTAAGGTACAACTCGGCGCACATGGTCAATTGCAAGGGCTCGGTGCTCACTGGGAGTTATGGATGCTTGTCCAGGGTGGGATGAGCCCTCTTGAGGCTATACGTTGTGCAACTCTGTATGGGGCACAATACATAGGCTTAGAGAAGGATCTCGGCTCGCTTGAGGCGGGGAAGCTCGCCGATCTCATCGTCATGGAGAAAAATCCACTAGAGGAGATTCGGAACAGCGAATCCATCCGTTACCTCATGAAGAACGGTAGGCTCTACGATGGCGCAACAATGGACGAAATCGGTAATCATCCGAAGAAGCGTGGCAAGTTCAATTGGGAATGAGGGGATTGCCATGTGGCTCGGAATTCATTCAGTCACTGAATTGATGGGGCATGTCCGGATCACAAACCGAACCATTACCGCGAACATGTTCATTTTTGAAAGGAGAATGCCATGAAGCACTCAAGATTGCATTTTATCATCCAACGAACGTCGTTGCTCTTCTTCATCGCATTTCTTTTTCTACAGCAGTTAACTGCTCAGCAGCAGGCTAAAGAATTTACACTTGATGATATTTATACTTCGGGAAAGTTTTTCCCAAAGAGCATTCGAGGCTTGCAGTGGATCAATGGAGGAAAGGCGTTTTCTTATCTTGAAACGGACACCGCAAAAAAGCAAACCGATATCTGGACATATGATGTCGCGACTGGAAAGAGAACAACATTTGTCGATGCATCAAAGTTGGTATTGAAAGAGGGAGATAAGGCGTTTGGCATTCGAAGCTACTCATGGTCGCCTGATGAGAGCAAAATCTTGTTCACGGGAGTCCTACCTGCGCGTGGGATGAAAACCGGCGGCAACTTTTTCTTGTACGAGATGAAGGCAGAAAAATTTAGACAGCTCACCGATGTTTCGCAGGAGCAAATGAACGTGAAGTTTTCACCCGATGGCAAGATGATTGGTTTCGTACGAGCAAATAATATTTTTGTTCTGGATTTAGGAAGCGGGAAAGAAACACAACTCACCTTCGACGGAGCAGAGCATCTCCTCAACGGTCATTTTGATTGGGTGTACGAGGAAGAATTCGGAATCATCGACGGATGGCAGTGGTCCCCAGATGGAAAGTATATCGCATACTGGCAACTTGATGAAAACCGCGAGCCAGAATTTCCGATCAATAACTTCCTGCCGCTTCATCAGGAAGTCACTCGAATGCGATATCCGAAAGCGGGAGATCCAAATGCGATTGTGAAGATCGGTGTCGTAGGTCTTGAGAACAAGAAAACCACGTGGGCTGACATCGGCGCGCCACCTGACTCGACGCAGGATACTTACATTCCCCGTATTCAATGGACGCAGAAATCGAGTACCCTCTCAGTCCAGCGTCTCAATAGGCAGCAGAACAAACTTGAGTTGATGCTTGTTGATGCCTCGACGGGAAAATCGAGAATCATTCTGACGGAGCTTGCGA
>CAYHSB010000004.1:19125-28569 GCA_964359185.1 uncultured Chitinophagales bacterium | reverse complement strand
TGTCCAAAGGAGACCCTCGTCCGGATTACGAAAGCGGAAGATGGAGGATTGGGTGGTAAGGGTGTCTGGGAACCGGTGAAGACACAGTTGACACCGGCAAATGAAAATGAGGTGATGAAGAAGTATCTGAACGGAGAATTCTTGAAACAAGGGTAACTCACATGTCAGAACTCGATACGTTTGAAGACCGGCCTGATTTTGAACTAACGCACCATGTAGTTCCGGGTGAGCCAGGAAGAGATCACATCGCGGAGATGGCGGAAGCATTCATCATTGAGTTCATGCGAATGCGGTGGACGGATAAAGCCATCCTGAATATGTTCGGCAATCCGTTTTACGCTGGGCCGCACTACGTATATAGGGAAAAGGGAGAACAGTTCGTCGTTGAGCTAATAAGCAGTCTGAGAAAAGCTTAATCTTCCAAAATCTCTTTTCTAGGAGAAGCGCATGCCGAAAGTCTATAACTGGCAACTTGGTCGTGAGATGGAGTATCCCTATGATGGGAAACAGCCGAAACGACAATTTGCCGCCGTCTTCAACATCAATCGATGCATTGCATGCCAGACCTGCACGATGGCATGCAAGAGCACATGGACATACTCGAAGGGACAAGAGGCGATGTGGTGGAACAACGTGGAGACGAAGCCTTACGGGGGCTATCCGCAAAGCTGGGACGTAAAGACGCTCGCGCTCCTCGGCGAACAACCGGGTTGGAATGCTAATCAGGCAAGTGCTGAAAAACCATATGGAGTATATCAAGGCGAAACGCTGTTCGAGGTGGCAAAGACCCGTGCTTCTGAGAGTGGACAGCAGGCGCTCGGCTATCTTCCAACAGAAAGAGAGTGGGCAGTGCCGAACTTCTATGAGGACACTGCTTTCTCCACACTTGCATCGAAGGGCGGGATGATTGCCGACGGAGCCAAACTTCCAGAGCACAAGGCCTGGTTCTTCTACTTGGCGCGCATCTGCAACCATTGTTCATATCCGGCGTGCTTAGCAGCGTGTCCGCGGGGTGCTATCTATAAGCGTCCTGAGGACGGGATTGTTTTGATCGACCAAAGCCAGTGTCGGGGTTATCGCAAATGTGTTGAGCAGTGTCCATACAAAAAGCCAATGTTCAATGCAGAGACGAGAATCTCGGAAAAGTGTATTGCTTGTTACCCACGGGTGGAAGGCACTGACCCGCTGACAGAAGGCGAGCCGATGGTCACACGCTGCATCTCTGCGTGTGTTGGAAAGATTCGTCTGCAAGGTTGGATTGATGATCCTGAAAGTCCAGTGTATTACCTCGTGCGCGTGGCAAAAGTTGCGCTTCCATTGTACCCACAGTTCGGAACTGAGCCGAATGTCTACTACATTCCGCCGCGATGGGCGCCCAGGGGATATCTACATCAAATGTTCGGTCCCGGTGTTGACCAGGCTATCGGGACATACGCGCATCCGGATCAGGAGCTCCTTGGTGTGCTGCAGCTTTTTGGTGTAACACAGTGGTTGATTCATAGCTACAAGGTCGAGAAGGACGAAGTGATTGGTTACGGCAGGCGGAAACAGGAAGTCGTTCGAGTACCGATTGAAGACCCTGTTATTGTCCGTTCTGAAAAGCATTTCAACGTAACCTGAAATTTCCCGTAGAAGGAGATTTTGTCATGAGGTATTCAACAGTTGTCATCATGCTCATTGTGATGGCTTTAGTATCTTTGACAGGATTTCATCCAGAGTCTTCGCCAGTGAAGAACGGAGTTGGTCCAGCAGAGGCGGGCAAAGCCCTTTACGAAAAGTATTGCAGTACTTGTCACGGACTCGAAGGCAAAGGCGAAGGGGCTGCTGCGGTGTATCTCTCTCCAAAACCCCGAGATTTCACGGGAGGCATTTTCAAATTCCAATCAACCCCCGCAGGGGCGCTCCCGACGGACGAAGACCTGAGACGCACGATAACAATGGGAATGCCCGGGTCGGCGATGCCGTCGTGGGACAGACTCTCGGGAGATGAAATCAGTAATCTCATCACGTACATCAAAACCCTTTCAGATCGATTTAGAACAGAGACTCCCTCCGGGGCAGTAACGATCGAGACCGAACCTCAAGCCACACCAGAGATGTTTCAAGATGGCAAATCAGTCTATGCATTGATGGGATGTTGGACCTGCCACGGGAAAACTGGTGCAGGAGATGGTCCTTCATCTGCAGACCTCATGGATGATTTTGGACGACCGATTCGCCCATACAATTTCACACGTGCGGGAGCCTTCAAAGGCGGAGGTACGCCACGAGACATCTATCGAACATTTAGCACCGGTATTGGTGGCACACCGATGCCTGGCTATGGTGAGGACGCATTGACGATGGCACGAGAGAGTTTCGCGGAGCCAGGCAACCTAGAGGGTCAGTATTCCCCCAACGAAATCCTAGAGGTGAAGAATTTTGTTGCAAAGTTACCCAGTGAAGCAGAGCTAAACAAGATGACACCTGCAGAGCGCAAGTCACTTGCGGACATGCGAAGGTGGTCGCTGGTCTATTATGTCCTCTCACTCAACAAATCGGGGAAAACTCAGATAAGCTATACGACAAAAGACCATGTGCTTGTTTCCGATTCTGTTGATGATGCGCAAAAGTTTACTGATCCTGCTTCTGATCGATGGAAGAGTGTAAGAAGTTTAGAGCTCCCACTCATTTCTCTCTGGCAGCGGGACACCCCGACAGATCGTGTCGTAGTAAAGAGTGTGATGGACGGAAAGGCGATTGTGTTCCTGATGGAATGGGAAGACCCGACAAAAGATGATGGCGCACTCTACAACGCAAAGTTTGGCGATGCAGCCGCAGTGCAATTTCCGCTCGATCCTGCGAGCGAGCCGTTCTTTGCAATGGGTGATACTAATCTTGTTACAGATATCTGGCACTGGAAAAGCTGGTGGGAGAGAGATTTGCAGCACTATGTCGGCGTAAACAGTGCATTCCCGAACAATGCCACCGACTTCTATCCGTTTGACGTTTCGGGTGGTTCAAGCGCTGAGTATTTCGCCAGCAAGGACTCCGCTAGGACTCTCTCCATGCCTTGGAATGCAGGTTGGGGCTCAGGCAATCTGCTGAGCGCTCAAGTGAGGAAATCCTCTGTTGAGGATCTCAATGCGAAGGGCTTTGGGACATTAACGTCCCAGGGTCAGAGTGGGCAAAATGTCAGGGGAAAAGGAGTGTGGCAGAAAGGTAAGTGGTCTGTCATTTTCATCCGAACCCTTGACTCGCAAGAAAAGAACGATGTTGTTCTTAAGCTGGGCAGCACCGTACCTGCTGCCTTTGGTGTCTGGGATGGTTCGCTCGGCGACCGGAATGGTCAGAAGATGGTGACGAATTGGTATCGGCTCACGATCGGAGGGAAATAATTCCGAGGGACCTCCTTCGGGGAAAGGCTGCACGATGAACGCTTCAGCATCGGAACCAGAACTTCGCAAGGCACTGGTTCGCAGCAGAATATACAAGTTGATGGCGAAGTCCTTTCTTTATCCTACACACGATGTTGTCGAATCAATCTTCAGCCCGAGTCAGGAGGATGTTTTATCAGAGTATGCGATTTTGGGTGACCAGCCTACGGACACGCAGGAGTCGATCAAGGCGTTTCGTGAAATACTCTCTTCTTGGAGCTCATCGCAGAAACACGAAGAGCTTCAGCATGAGTACAATCGTCTCTTTGCGCATCTGGGGTCGGCAAAGTGTCCTCCTTACGAAACTGAATACGGGTACGATAATGTCTTCCAGAAGACCGAAGCGATGGCAGACATCGCCGGGTTCTATAATGCATTTGGGCTCGGTGTTCGCGAGGAGAACTCGGAGCGTGTGGATTTTATAAGCATGGAGCTTGAATTTATGTCGTACCTCGCGCTGAAGGAGGCCTACGCACGTGAGCACGGCGAAGAGAAGCACTTGGAGATTTGCACTGATGCACAACGAAAATTCGTGCAAGATCATCTTGGTCGGTGGATAAGCATCTTTACGAAAATCCTTGCCAACTCAAGTGAGAATACGTTCTACCTACAGCTGGGAAACCTCACAGGGCAATTCCTTGAATCGGAGTTTGCTTATCTCGGCGTCACACCTAGCAAAATCATGGCTCCAAGCAAAGGGACGGAAGGGAAACCTGGCGAGTTCTCTTGCGATTCGTGTGTATCACCACCACCAGTGGCTTCGTGAGTTAACTTTGCTATCTACCAGCTAATCCTTAGACGAGATCACAGGAGAAAAGCATCATGACGGAGAGCGCGGTTGTCAACCATCGTCACCTGTACCGTTTGCCTTGGACTCTTCCCGATAACGCGATCTGCTGGCTTGAACCAACGTCAGCCTGCAATCTGGCCTGTGATGGCTGCTATCGAGAAAACCTCGCAAAGAGCCACAAGTCATTAGAGGTTGTCACGCAGGAAGTGGAAACTTTCCGACACCTGCGCAATTCCGATGCTATCTCCATTGCTGGAGGCGATCCGCTCATGCACCCAAAGATCGTGGACATCGTAAAGATGACTGCAGACACGGGTGTAAAGCCAGTCATCAACACCAATGGCGGGATGCTTACGAAGGAATTGTTGCGAGAACTCAAGTGCGCCGGTGCTGTTGGTCTTACCCTTCACATCGACAGCAGGCAAGGCAGGCCTAGATGGAAGGATAAGAACGAAGTTGAGCTGAATGAATTGAGGCTGCAGTATGCAGAGATGCTGGCAGAGGTTGGCGGTTTATCCTGTGCCTTCAACTCGACAGTATATGAAGACACAGTGCAATACACCCCTGACCTTGTTGCTTGGGCAGCGAAGCACATCGACATCGTCCAGGCTATGGTGTTCATCCTTTTCCGTGCAGCAGTTCCTCAACTTCCTTTTGATTGGTATGCTGGCGGTAAGAAGATTGATATGGGAGTACTTGCGTATGCCGAAACAAAGGAGCGGAAGATCGATTTGAAGTCAACTGACGTCGTGGCCGAGGTACGCAAGCGGTTCCCAGATTTCACCCCCTGTGCATATCTGAATGGGACCGAGAAACCGAACTCCTTTAAGTGGTTGCTCACAGGTCGCATCGGCTCGAAAGAGAAAATCTATGGCTACGTCGGGCCGAAGTTTATGGAGACTATTCAGACTGTGCATCATCTGCTCTATGGCCGTTACCTGGCATATGCGAAGCCCAGACTGACAGACATGGGTCGGACAATGTTGCTCCTTTCGCCGATTGACTCAGGAGTGAGGATCGTTGCTAGCCGCTACCTGACTTCCATCCTTGGAAACCCCCTACGACTGTTCAAAGGGTTGCACTACCAATCCATCATGATCATTCAACCCGTCGATTTTCTTGAGAATGGTCTGCAGAACATGTGCGATGGTTGTCCTGATATGACGCTGTGGAACGGTGAGCTGGTCTGGTCGTGTCGTATGGAGGAGTTGAAGCACTTTGGATGTTGGGTGAGAAGTGTTCCGAGCAATGAGATACCAGTGCAAGAGAATTTACAAGACAGTAAATATTTTGGAGCACAGTGACTTTTTGCTGAGCCTCGAACTTATGGCAGGTGAAACAGTTGTGATTTAGAAGATCGACAGGCAGTTGGTGCTCATCCATTCTTGTTCTCTTGCATCATTTCGGGCATTCACCGTCCTTCTCTCCTTTTCGCACCTTTGAAACACCGTCCCCATTTGCTTTCCTACTTTTGCAAATAACGAGGCCCCATTTCATCGTTTTCAAGCAAATTAGCCTTCTTTTCTTGGCACTGGACTTGCTCTATGAATACTATGGGAAACACGTTGACGATCTGATAGGAAGGACGATCATGAAAGCGATCAAAAAAATTCTTGTACCGACAGACCTGTCTGAATTCTCCCTTGCTGCTGTGGAATACGCAGCATCACTCGCTGAGATGTACGGAGCAAAAATCTATATGCTCTATGTCACCGATGGCGAACCGAATCTTGCCTTTCCGACAGTTGACCGCCATTCCGAGACAATCCCCAGAGATAGCGAAGGAGAGGCTAAGAAACAGTTGCACCATTTTGTCTACGGGAACGTAATACAGGTTAGGAACATCGTCGAGATTGTTCGAGTTGGGAAAGCACAGGTCGAAATCCCACGCTTCGCTACTGAGGCAGGGATTGATTTGATTGTTATGGCAACGCATGGGAGAACGGGCTTCGCTCACGTCTTCATGGGGAGCGTTGCTGAAAAAGTGGTAAGGACATCATCAGTTCCTGTCATGATCATCAAACCACGGGAGCTTCAAAGTGTTTTAGTGACAGAGGAAGATATTGAGGAGGATTTGCATTTGAAGGGGTAGGTTGGAGATGTTTGGTCCTTCTCATACCCGCGGCTGGGCATGTCCATGGTGATGGGTGGGGGTTCAAGGGCAATGCTCCGCTGCGGGAAATATATTACTGATCAGAGGATGACGGCAGATAAGCGGCCCTTTTCATATGACCGACAAGGTGGAATTCAGAGGGAAAGAAGCAGGAGGTGAACAGAGGATGAATGCACCTCGACTCCGCCATGAGTTCACCATGGTACAACCAGTTGCTCAGCGGTACACCATGAGGGCCCTCGCTTTCGCCATTCTCCTCCATCTCGCATCAATAGGCGCTTACTACGTGGGAGTGATTCAGTCAAGGTCAGAAGATGAAGGTGTGGTCACAGTTCGGATTCTCAAGTACACGGATCTGGGACCACCTCCCTCTCTTGCGACGGTGACGGCGCCTCCCATTGCTGTAGCAGGGACGCAGGTGGCGAAGCCAAGCGTTGGCATCCCCGTGCCCGTTCCTGATGCAGAAGTCTCTCCCGAGCAGACGATAGCAACACAGGCAGAACTCTCGCAGGTTGCAAACCCTGTTATGGAACAGGGCGTCTCAGGAGGAGGAGCCCTTAAGATCGAAGGGCCGATTGTCCAAGATGAGGAAATGCCGGACATCAACGCCTTTGTTCCTGTGGAGAAAGAACCACAGGTGGTGAAGAGAGTCAAACCGGAATACCCTGAGATCGCACGGCGCGCAGGAATCGAAGGGGTTGTGTGGGTGAAGATTCTTGTCGATAAGGAAGGAAAGCCCAGGAAGGCAGTCGTCATCAAGTCCGACGCGAGCGACGTACTGAACCAAGCTGCGATCACTGGTGCAATGCAGTTTGTTTTCACTCCGGCTCTCATGAACAATGGTCCGATATCCTGCTGGGTAGTGATACCGTTTCGGTTTCAGCTAAAGGAGGCGCCGCGGGCCTGAGTAAGAAGGTGGCGGAATAGAACAAAGCGATCAACGCCGAATGGATTTGACTTTCCCGAGATACTACGTCGATGTCAACGGACTCCCGATCCATTACTTCAAGGAAGGGAATGGGCCTCCAATGCTCCTCCTTCACGGGTTGGGAATGTCTTCTTCCACGTGGCGCCACAACATCGAGCCCCTCTCCAAGTTTTTTTCCATCTATATTCTTGATCTCCCCGGTTTGGGAAATTCTTCGGAATCCTTTTTTTCTGACTACAGTTTGGAACAGTATGCTGAGACCGTCCCTGGGGTCATCTCTGCCCTTGACGTCGACCGCGTGCATCTTGTTGGTGGTTGCATTGGAGGTTCCATAGCTGCCCTTGTTTCGCTGCGACATCCTGAGAAAGTCCACCGTTTGGTACTCATCAGTGCTGTCGGTCTCCGTGAGGCACCATATTTCGAGGCGAAGAATACCGGCCATCAGACGAATTCACTTGCAGAGATGATCGCCTTATCCGGTCAGTCACCTGAAGTTCCATTGAAAGCTGCCCGGCTTTTTGATCCCCAGATGTTGCAGGAGCTGGAGAAACAAAGTCTGGTGGGGCGCCCAGTGCTGATTATCACTGGCGAAAATGATCCGTTCATCCACCGTGAGGCGGTGTGCTACATCGCTGCGCGGAACCCCGTCGCGAAGTGTGTGATTATTCCGGAGGCTGGCCATCTTCCTCATGAAGAGCAGCCCGAAGTGGTGAACCGCCAAATTATCTCATATTGTATAGAGGTGCCTGTTAGCACATTCTGCGGGTAGGAAGCCCTCAGCAATGGAGACACCCCTCCAAGACGCTGAACCGTGAAAGGTATCGAACGAAGGAACAAAGCAATTCGGAAAGGATATGATCTCCGGTGGCAGATTCTCGCGATCTGGTGACGAAGACATCTAACCCCAGTGAGCTTTCCATCGACCCGTTGGAGGTGGCAGCTCTTCTCGGGTATCCGAACGGGAAAGAGATTCCGCCGAAGGTTCTTGGAATCCTCAATGAGCTCCGCACAAGAGCACTCGAACTATTCCAACCGATGTACCAGTATACGATCCTGCCGATCCAGTCGATCGACCACGAGAACCAAACGGTTACTCTGGAAGGGGTACACGTCTTCCATGGAGAAGGCATTGCCGAAGCTCTTCGATATTCGCAGGAAGCAGCAATCTTCCTTGTTACTCTTGGGCATCCGGTCGTGGAGGAGATTGAGCGCCTCAATAGAGTTGACGTGAGTCGGGGATTTTTCCTCGACGTCTTGTCCTCAGTGGCAGTAGAGAACCTCGCCGAGCAGGCTCATCTTGAGATCG
Organism: uncultured Chitinophagales bacterium; assembly: GCA_964359185.1. Classification (GTDB taxonomy): domain Bacteria; phylum Bacteroidota; class Ignavibacteria; order UBA10030; family JAHEZR01; genus CAYHSB01. Next base: position 20,016 of record CAYHSB010000004.1, on the reverse strand, counting down.
CCCGCTTAGTCTGGGAGCGCGGGTGGTACGTCGGTCACCGCTACAGTCCGGGTTTCTGCGATTGGGATCTGACACAGCAGCGCGTTCTGTTTTCTCTCCTTAACAGCTCGCTGCTTTCCATTCAGCTCACCGATCATTGTATGATGATTCCGAGAAAGACTGTTTCAGCAATCATTGGGACGGGTCGAAAGCGTGAAGAAATGGCCATCTCGCCCTGTGGCAACTGCAAGCGGACTGACTGCATGGCCCGGCGAGAGGACTACATGAACATTCTTTATCAATCTGAGGGAACTCATGGACCTTCTTGAAGACCTTGCCAATCAAGTCATCGAGGGGAATGCTCAGAGAACAAAAGAGCTCACTGAGCAGGCTGTGCGCGACAAACTGCCACCAAAGGATATCCTGGAAAACGGCTTGCTCGCCGGCATGAAAGTCGTTGGAGAGAAATTCAAACGAAATGAATACTACGTGCCGGAAGTTCTTATGTCTGCGCGCGCAGTGCACGGTGGCCTGGCATTGTTGGAGCCACTGCTGGCGGCCGCAGGCATTGAACCCGTTGGCGTGGTAGTCATTGGAACAGTCCGGGGCGACCTCCACGACATCGGGAAGAACCTTGTTGCGATGATGCTGAAAGGTGCCGGCTTCCGGGTCATAGATCTTGGGGTGAATGTGACGGCTGAGAAATTCGTCCAGGCAGTCAATGAGAACAAGGCGAACATCCTCGCGATGTCGGCATTGCTTACGACCACCGTTGTAAACATGAAGGAAGTCATTGAACTGCTGAGAGCGAATGGGTTGCCAGCAAAAGTCCTCATCGGCGGGGCGCCTGTCACCGAGAGTTTTGCACGCCAGATCGGCGCTGATGGGTATGGTCGCAATGCTTCCATTGCA
>CAYHSB010000004.1:0-19115 GCA_964359185.1 uncultured Chitinophagales bacterium | reverse complement strand
CGAAGAGACTTATTGGGAAGGCTGCGTGAGGTTTCAGACCCCGGAGAGAAAAGAACTACACTGAGACAATGAGCCCCAGGCAACGAACAATACCTTTGATCTTCGTCAAAACGGGGAATTCAGTGAGAATTGTTTCTGTCCCTGCAGGGAGTCTACGGGCACAATTCCTGCGGCTCGGGATTAGTGAAGGTGAACGGGTGATCTGCCTGGAACGGTTGCCCGGCGGGACCGTCGTCATCCAGAAGAATCGTCAGCAGATTGCGCTCGGTCATAAGCTCGCGAAACAAATCCTTGTCCAGGTGGAGTCAGCCGGACACTGAGAGACTTTGGAATGAAGAAGAGCATGAGTGAGAATCCAAAAGATCCTATCGAGGGGGGAGAATTGCAGCCCTCTCATTTTGAGAAGCATCGCCATGCAAGGCTCAGTTTTCTCGAGAATGAAATCGAGAAACCGAAGATCGTTCTCGTAGGCAACCCAAACGTTGGGAAATCACTTGTCTTCAATCACCTGAGCGGCCTCTACGTGGACGTCTCAAACTATCCGGGAACGACAGTCGAAATCGTCAAAGGTTCGTATCGCAACTATACAGTTTATGACACGCCCGGAATCTATGGCGTCTCTTCGCTGAACGATGAAGAGCGCGTCGCGAGAGATATCGTTCTCGAAGCTGACATCATCATCAATATCGTTGACGCTACTCATCTAGAGCGTGACCTCTTTCTCACACAGCAGCTCATTGACATGGGGAAGAAGATCATCGTCGTGCTTAATTTCATGGATGAGGTAAAGAAACATGGGATCGAGATCAACATCGACCGTTTGTCCCATTTCCTCGGCGTAAAGGTTATTCCAGCGGTTGCAATTAAGAAAATCGGCTTTGATGAACTCCAGAAAGCTATCGCTCAAGCGAGTGAGGGGACACAGCGACAGGAGCTCCACGCACTTCTCCACAGCATGTTGAGCATGGTAGGTTCTCAGGCCGAAGCGCTTCTCATTCTCGAGGGAGATCCGTACGTTGCTGAACGGCATGGCGTTTCCCCTGGTCACTATCAGGAGAGAGTTTATATCGAGCGGCGGAACCGAGTCAACTACATCGTCAATCAGGTGCTCGTGGACCGTTCAACTGGCATGCGTCTCTCAGGACTCCTCGGTCGCATGGCGCTCAGACCGCTCACCGGCATCCCAATGATCGCTGTGGCTCTTTACTTCATATACCTCTTCGTCGGAAAGCTTGTCGCACAAGATGTGGTTGGCTTTACCGAAAATCAAGTTGGCAAAGGACTATGGGAGCCTTGGGTTCGTTCCCTCGTCGGCTCTTTGACGCGTTGGCCAGCGTGGCTCGAGACGCTCCTGATCGGAGAGTTTGGCGTTCTCACGATGACGACGACATATCTTATCTTTCTCCTGCTGCCACTTGTGATCGGCTTCTATGTTGCTCTTTCACTCTTAGAGGATAGTGGCTATCTCCCACGGCTAGCGGCCTTGGTTGATCGCTCGTTGAATTTCTTAGGTCTGAACGGCCGTGCGGTCATTCCTTTAATCCTTGGATTTGGCTGTGTGACATCAGCGACGATTACCACGCGCCTTCTCGGGTCAGAGCGCGAGAGAACCATCGCGACGACGATTCTACAGTTCGCTATTCCGTGTTCCGCGCAGTTGGCCGTTATTGCAGCCCTCCTTGCGGGGGCAGGATTCGTTCCCATGCTTGTTTACGCGAGCGTCATACTCGCGGTCCTCATCGGCATCGGAACAATCTTGAACAAGCTTCTCAAGGGCGAGTCGGCCCCGCTGCTCATAGATTTGCCGCCGATGAGGATGCCACGACCACGTAATGTACTTCGGAAGACGTCTGTCCGCACGTACCAGTTCATGAAAGAAGCGACACCATGGTTTTTCGTCGGCGCGCTGGCGGTTGGAGTCCTGCAGATTACAGGCTTACTCGTCGTCTGGCAACGGTTGCTCATGCCGCTGACAACAGGGTGGTTGCAGCTCCCCCCCGAGGCAGCGACGACTTTTGTCATGGGTATTGTGAGGCGAGACTTTGGCGCCGCAGGTCTCTACAGTATGGCACTAGGCCCTATGCAAGTGGTCGTTGCACTCGTGACTATCACGCTATTTGTGCCGTGCATTGCTTCCCTGATGGTGATGCTGAAGGAACGTGGACTGAGGGAAGGACTTATCATTTGGGCTGGGACGTGGATCGCCGCCTTCACTGTCGGCGGTCTGGTCTCGCAACTTCTGATCTGAGAAGAAAAGTGGAAACGGCCAAGCAAGAAGAAACATCGCTGGAGGAAAAGTTGAAGTCGGAGATGCGAATATGTCCAGAGTGCCGGTACTGGCTTCGCGACCCCTTCCTGCAGCGGTGCCCACGATGTTTCACATCGGTGCCGTTCGTTGACCCCGGGTGCAGCGGATGTTTCCATAAGAAGTCCTGTCCTGTAGCAAAAGTCATTTGAAGAAGTTTGAAAGGAGACGACTAAGAGAAAGGAGATTCTCCGATGACAATGAGAGAACAGATGGAACAAAAAGTTCAGGCTATTCTTCGTGAGATCACTCGGATGAGTGAAGCGATCGGGAGGATGGAAAAGGAACTGCATGCCCTTGAATCCCATCCGCATCCGGATGTGAACGGGCTGATTGAACGATGTGCCGAACTTCACGCAAGGCTTGAGGACATTCGAAATATCGTGGAGGAATCCCGGCGATTGGTCGCAGCCCCAGCGCACGAAGTCGAAGAACCTGATCTCTGGCTCTGATCACCTATACGGGTATTCTGTTGAAAGCTGTCGATCTTGATCTTCTGAAAAAATATGATGTGCCGGGCCCAAGGTATACGAGCTATCCGCCCGCACCAGTCTTTACGACTTCCTTTGATGCAAAGGCGTACCAACGCGAGAACATCCGCAATAATCCACCTGACAGCACAGAAGTTCTCTCACTGTACTTGCACATTCCGTTCTGTGCTACACTGTGCTATTTCTGTGGACGCACAACCATTGTAACACCGAACCGTCAGCAGATCGCGGAATATCTTGAATACCTCAAGCGTGAGATTGATCTCGTCGTTCGTTCAATGGCACATCGCCGCAAGGTTGTCCAGATCCATCTTGGAGGTGGAACACTCAGCTGCCTTAATCCGGAAGAGATTGAGGATTTGATGCTTTTTCTTCAGGAGCAATTCCGGTTTGCCCCTGTTATGGAGGCAGAAATTGAAATCGACCCGCGTGGTCTTACCTTCGACCACCTTCTCGCAATGAGGCTTGCCGGCTTCAATCGCATCAGCATCGGCGTGCAGGATTTTGACCCGAGAATTCAGGCTGCCGTCAATCGCATCCAGCCAGAGGAGTTGACAAGGAGGGTCTTCGCGTGGTCGAGGGCCCTCGACTTCACAAGCATCAATGTGGATCTCATCTACGGTCTGCCGCTTCAATCGATCGAATCTGCTCGCACGACAATCGAGAAAATCATTGAGATGTCTCCGCATCGTATTGCTCTCTTCAATTTTGCATACGTCCCTTGGATGAAACCGCACCAAAAACTTCTCCATCCAGAGGATCTACCGTCCGCCGAGGTGAAGGTCGGGATTCTGAAGACAGCAATCGAGAAACTCACCTCTGCTGGATACTTTTACATCGGGATGGATCTCTTTGCGAAGCGAGGGGACGAGCTGGTTGCTGCCCAGGCAAACAAAACACTCCAGAGAAACTTCCAGGGATATTCGATAAAAGCTGGGAGTGACCTCTATGCGTTTGGAATGTCGGCAATCAGCCACTTCAAGAACATTTATGCCCAGAATTACAAGACCCTTGAGGACTACTTTGGTGCAATTGATGCTGGCCAACCCCCTACAGCGGTGGGCTACCGTATGACCCGCGACGACGAGATCAGGAAATACCTCATCATGCGTCTGATGTGCGATCTTGAGGTTTCGAAAGCAGATGTCGAAGCGAGGTTCGACATTTATTTCGATGAGTATTTTGATCCTGAGCTGGAACAGCTGAATGCACTTGGTCGCGACGGCCTTGTGGTCCACAATGTGAGCATCATTAGGGTCACCCCGACGGGCCGACTGTTTCTTCGGAATATTGCGATGTGTTTTGATGCGACGCTGAAGCAACACGTGAAGGAGAACCCGATCTTCTCGCGCACCGTCTGAAAGTTCGTCGGGTCATCGTATGTGCTGAGGCATTCAGTATCATGAGTGCAATACAAAAACAGTTGAAATAGTCACACTTTGACTGGAGCCACAATGAAAAAGAAAGTATCGGAACACCCTTACACCATAGAGACGCGGCTCATCCACGGGGAAGCATACACGAAAAAATGGGACTATAACCATCATGTTGTTCCACCGATTTCCTCTTCCTCGACCTTCCGGCTCGATTCGACTCAGCGCGGAGCCAAGGGGTTCGTAGAGTTTGCCCATGCTGACAGGGACCTCTCTGTCTTTTCAAGAGCCCCGATTTACATCTACGACCGCCTCGGTGAGCCAAACAAAGATATCCTCGAGGAAAATCTCGCAACTGCAGAGAATGGAGAGGCCGCCGTCACGTTCTCCTCCGGTATGGCAGCGATTGCTGCCGTCTTTGGGATTCTTACAGGGAGCGGAGATGAGATTGTCGCACACTGGATGCTTTATGGCAGTACGTATTCTCTGGTCAAGAATTGGTTTCCACGCTATCGGATCGGTATTCACTGGGTTGACTTCCTCGACCCTGACTGTTTGAGGCGGCGCTTAACGCCAAGAACGAAGGTAGTATATTTTGAATCACCGGTCAATCCGTCCATGCAAGTGATCGACATAGAAAAGATCGTGGAAGTGGTTAAAGCGGAGAATCGAAAAAGGCCTCCCAAAAACAGGATGTCCTTGGTGATCGACAATACCTTCGCTACGCCGTTTTGTCAGCGACCCCTTGAGATGGGAGTCGATTTTGTTGTCCACTCATTGACAAAGGGGATCTGCGGATACGGGACGGACATGGGTGGAGCTATCATCACCGCACGGAAGCACTATGACCACCTTCTTCAGTACCGCAAGGACTTTGGAGGAGTCCTCGCACCAAAGAGTGCGTGGCCAATCCTCGTCTATGGGCTGCCAAGTCTGCCAGTGCGCATGAAGCGTCAGCAGGCGACTGCACTGGAAGTTGCGAAGTTCCTTCGTACTGACCGCCGCATTGAGAGCGTGCACTATCCGGGTCTTGATACTTTCCCATACTATCCGATCGCAAAGAAGCAGATGCATGACTACGAGGGAAATTTTGCTCCTGGTAGCCTACTCTACTTCACGCTGAAGGGAAAGGATCCCGGGACGCGACAACACAAGGCTGAGCGCTTAATTAATTTCCTGGCAAAGAATGCCTATGCTATCACTCTTGCAGTGAGTCTTGGGAACGTACGCACTCTTGTTGAGCATCCGAGTTCAATGACACATTCAACGATCCCCGTTGAGAAGCAACTCCAGCGAGGCGTTGACCCAGGCGGAATCCGTCTCTCGGTTGGTCTCGAGGACCCTGACGATATCATCACCGATCTTTCTACGGGTCTTGGCCGCCTGGATTAGAAACGCATCACGATCTCTTGAATAACGAATGAGTCTCATTTTTAGTCGGCAATGTGAATATGCACTTCAGGCGGTTCTCTACCTGGCACTCAAAGAACCTGGAGAGTGGACGTCGATCAAGGAAATCACAGATCGCCTGAAGACTCCGACGCACTTCCTCGCAAAAATCCTTCAGAACCTTACGAAGAAAAACATCCTCATTTCGCTCAAAGGCCCCACTGGGGGTTTCGCTTTGGCCAAGCCCGCGGAAGACATCAGGTTGCTTGAGGTCGTCACAGCGATAGATGGTAATGGCCTCTTCGAAAAGTGTGTGATGGGTTTTCCTGCATGCTCTTCAGACCACCCCTGTGCCGTCCACGAACAATGGCGCCAGCTCCGTAAGGGCCTCGACCAAATCCTGGCAAACAAAGGTGTGGCAGAGGTTTTGCAGATGATGAAGAAGCCCGAGTATCAAGATCGAAGGCGATCCGGCTGAATTTGCCTTTCTACTTCTAGGTCTTGACGTATTCCTTTCCTTGTCAATGTTAATATGGAAAAAGCAGAAGTGTATTCTGAGGAGGTAGTCGTGAAAACAAAAAGCTATTTCTTAAGACGTTTCATCCTAATTTTTGGCATTACCTATTGCTTGTCAATTGCGAGTTCTCAAAAAGTCGAGACGCCGACTGTCGCCAAAGCCTCACATGTTCTAGATCTTCTTCGGGCTGGTGACGGAGTTTCAGTCTATAAGCTCTGTTCGGAGAAGGTGAAAAGCATGGTGACTGAGGCGCAGCTTAGTGGGTTGTGGAAGGGGATCGAAGGCCAATTCGGCGCTTTCAAGGGTGTCAGGGATACCACGGTGACCTCACAGGATTCGCTCGAGATTGTTATGCTGGTCTGCGATTTTGAAATGGGCTCGCTTCAGGGACGTTTTGTTTTCAATACTACAGGTAAACTTGCTGGCTTTTTCTTCTCACCTGCACCATCGAAGGGCGCCTATGTTCCCCCGGACTATGTTCGACCGGATCGGTTCGGGGAAGAAGAGGTTTCCTTCGGCGTCCCCGAGTGGAAGGTCGCTGGAACCCTCAGTCTCCCCAAATCTCCAGGGCCGTTTCCGGCGGTCATTTTGGTTCAAGGATCGGGACCGCATGACCGGGACGAGACCATCGGTCCCAACCGACCTTTCAAAGATATCGCCTGGGGCTTGGCAAGTAATGAGATCGCTGTGCTCAGATATGAGAAACGAACGAAGGCCTATGGGCATAAGATGACATCTCCAAACGTCACGGTAAAAGAAGAGGTTATTGATGATGCTCTCGAGGCGATAAAGTTTCTGAGATCAAGGAATGAGATTGATTCAGGGAGGATTTTTCTTCTCGGTCACAGTCTCGGTGCGATGCTCGCACCAGAAATTGCAACGCTGTCAGGGAAACTCGCCGGTATCATTCTTGCTGCAGGTCCCGCTCGACACCTCGAAGACCTGGTCCTTGAACAGATGGAGTACATTACCTCGCTGAAGGATAACCCGACTGAAGCGGATAAAAAGATGCTTGAGGACTTGAGGGAGAAAGTAGCGAAGCTTAAGACTCACACACTTCCCGATAGCGCGAGGATCATCGGTGTTTCAGTGGCTTATTTTTATGACTTAGAAAGAAGAGACCAAGTACAATTCGCAGGCAAGCTCTCAATCCCGATTTTAATCCTCCAGGGCGAACGAGACTACCAAGTCACGATCGAGGATATTTCATTGTGGAAGAAAGCAATTGGCGATCGCCGAGGGGTGAAAATCCTCACATATCCCGATCTCAATCATTGCTTCGTTGCAGGTAGCGGGAAAGCTAGGCCTGAGGAATATATGAAGCCTGGCTACGTGGCGAAGCAGGTCGTCGAAGACATATCAAACTGGGTGAAGAGCATTCCTCTGGGGAAATAGCTAGGTCTCTTCACTTCTCAAAAAAGGGAACCATCTTTCTGCCCCGAAGACTGTCGAAATCCTCAACGGATTTTGTTGTAAATCTCAACAACCCCTAAGTCGTTCTGGCCAAATGTTCAACACTTCTTCTTTCGTTTTTCTCGATTCTTGCGTTGAACTTTTCATCATTCTTCTCTCCTCCCCGCGTTCTCCCTGCACAGACAATTTACACTACGCGTAACTCGTTGAATTCAAATAAGTAACAGATACTTTTTCCCTGGGTCTCTGCTCTTTGGCCTGATTGTTGCATTACAATCTGTCGGCCATAAGAGTTATTCAGATTGCATTCCATTTTCGTTCTGAACTGATACTATGAAACAATTCTCAACACAAGAGGTGCTACCATGGTTGCTATCTTTGTCGTAGTTACGATTCTCATCTTTCTGACTGTGGACTATTTCGTCCTTCGGGCCCAGCGCAGGCGATTGGCCCAAGGTGAGATTGTCCGCGGCGTTGGTCTTATCCGAGTTCCGATTGATGAGAACCTGCTTCCGCGCCGGGCTCGATATCCACTCCATGATAAAGGGTTTGCGCTCCCCCGCGGGCTGTTCTTTGATCGCGGGCACACCTGGGTGCGAGTGCGACCGTCGGGCGAAGTTCGGGTTGGTATTGATGATTTTGCCCAGGCTCTCATGGGACGAATCGATGCTATCGAGATGCCAGCAGTCGGGCAGGAGGTGAAGCGCGGAGCCACGGTCGTGAAACTGAAACAAGGTGATCGCTCTGCGGCATTTGTCTCTCCCGTTGACGGTGTTGTGACTGGCCTGAACGAGTCGCTCCTCCGGAGTGCAGAAATACTGAAACAGAATCCCTACCAACAGAATTGGCTCCTTACGATGAAGCCGACCGGCCTGTCTGCAAGCCTGAAACATCTGCTGATTGCTGAAGACGCGGTGCAGTGGCTAAAGGGAGAGCTCCGGCGATTCCGTGACTTTGTCAGTGGAGTGGCACCGCAAGTTGCGCTCGTGGGCGAAACACTTCAGGACGGCGGTCAGCCTGTCGATGGTCTGCTCGAACGGATGGGTAATGAGTTGTGGGAGAAATTCCAGAAGGAATTCCTCAACGCATAAACTGAAAATGTGCAACTCGGAACTCATACGGACTAGGCCATGAAAAAGAAAGCTATCCTCGTCGACATTACAAAATGCATCGGCTGCGGTGCCTGCCAGCTTGCATGCAAAGCAAAGAATGGACTGCCCGAAGGTGAAGAACAGAAGCTCTCTTCAACAGCGTACACAGTGATTGAGGAGAAAGACGGAGTAAACGTCCGCCGTCTCTGCATGCATTGTGAAAGCCCGACGTGCGCCTCTGTCTGTCCCGTGGGGGCGATCCAAAAGACCAGTTACGGACCTGTCGTCTATACTCCGGACAAATGCATCGGCTGCCGGTATTGCATGCAAGCTTGCCCATTTCAGGTGCCGCGGTACGAGTGGGACAACTCGACACCGAAGATGCAAAAGTGCAACCTCTGCTACGATCGAATTGCAGATGGACTGCCTCCAGCATGCGTAGAAGCTTGTCCGACCGGAGCTAGCATCTTTGGAGATCGGGATGAGATTCTTCAGGAAGCGCGTCGACGCATTCATGAGAATCCCGATCAGTATGTACAATACATTTATGGAGAGAGCGAAGTAGGAGGCACCTCAGTGCTGTACCTCTCCTCCGTTCCCTTCGGATCGCTTGGCTTCAAGACAGATATATCGAAAGAACCCTTACCCATGCTGACATTGGAAGCCCTCTCAAAGATTCCAAGCGTCGTTTTCGCAGGCGGGGTATTCCTCTACGGTGTTTGGTGGATTACAAACAGGCGGAAAGAGGTGCGGAAACTTGAAGAAAGACTAAAGGCAATGGAAGATGAGGAAGAGACGCACCAAAAGTTCAAAGTTTGAAATGCAAAATTCAAAATGGAAATGAAAACGCTCGTTAAAAAACTGACGTTCTGGCGTTCGGTGTTCGCGCTGCTCCTTGGATTCGGAATTTATACGACGTACCTCCGATACACACACGGTTTGGGCGCGGTGACGAACCTGAGCGATGAGTTTCCCTGGGGCTTGTGGATCGGCTTTGACATCCTCTGCGGCGTTGGTCTCGCTGCGGGTGGCTTCACGATTGCTGCGACCGTGTACATCTTTGACATCAAGCGCTTCAGGCCGATCCTCCGTCCGACAATCCTCACGGCATTTCTTGGCTACCTCTTAGTCATCGTCGCTCTGATGTTTGACCTTGGCCGACCAGATCGTATCTGGCACGCGATTATTATGTGGAATCCACACTCCGTCATGTTTGAAGTGGCGTGGTGCGTAATGCTCTATACAACTGTACTGGCGCTCGAATTCAGCCCTGTGGTATTCGAGAAGCTTGGGTGGGAGAAACCGCTGAGGTGGATCAAGGCAGTGGCAATCCCTCTTGTCATCGTCGGAGTCCTTCTCTCGACGCTTCACCAATCTTCATTAGGCTCATTATATCTGATTGTGCCCGATAAATTGTACGGGCTCTGGTATTCTCCTCTCCTACCAGTCTTCTTCTTCGTCTCTGCAATAGGAGTAGGTTGTGCGATGACGATCTTCGAATCGTTCATGAGCTTCCGCGCTTTCGGAAAGCGCCTCGAAACAGATCTCCTGAGAGACCTTGGGCGCGTGATCGTTGTGGTACTTCTTGCGTACCTTGCACTGAAAGTGGGAGATCTCCTGTACCGAGGCAAGCTTTCGCTCCTCGGGCAGGCAAAGACAGAGACGTATCTCTACTACCTTGAAATGGGGATGGGGGTTCTTCTGCCGATTGTTCTCCTCGCCGTACCAAAACTGCGTAAGAGTTATAACGTTCTGTTCTTTTCTGCACTTCTTGTGATCCTTGGTTTCATCTTGAATCGTCTTAACGTGAGTATCACCGGCATGGCAGTATCATCCGGGGTTGAATATTTTCCATCGTGGATGGAAATCTCTATCACGATGCTCATCGTTGCGGTCGGATTTGGAGTCTTTGCGTTAGCTGTGAAAAAGCTTGTGATCTTCGTGGAGACAGAAGCGCCTGAAGGCTCACACCTTAGTTCTCTGCAGATTGATGAGGTAAGTCTCGTGAGAGAACCTGCTCCCCGTTATCCGGGAAGCGTTGCAATTGAACAGTGAGGTGTTGCATGGACACAAAGAACGGGGGACCGACTAAGGGTCGGCGGGAAATCCCCAAAGTTGATCTCGAATGTGTTTGGGTGAAGGCGGGGCTCATCGCATCAAAGGTGTGCGATCTGGACTTCGACTGCGAAAATTGTCCGTTGGACGCTGCACTGCGCTTGGGATTCCGCGGCCCACGTGAAGAAAATGAAGCTGTCATTCCCGCTCCCGGTGTCGATGCTTCTCTGGCTGGATCTAGCAGAACTGAGGTCAGGGAGCGAATTCTCGATAATTTTTTCCATCAATTGGAGCAATTCTATCTCCCGGACGACCGGTACTACTTCCGGGCCCATACGTGGGTTCAAGATGGAGGTCGACGCACAGTTGCCATCGGTATCGACGATCTGGCGGCAAAGGTGTTACCGCACGCGAACTCGGTTGTCTTTCCATCCTCTCATAGTTACGTGCGTCAAGGAGAATACTGCAGTTGGCTTGTGGGTTCGGAAGGCACGATCGCATTCGTTTCGCCAGTCACAGGGCGGATTGCTACTGTTAACGAAGAGCTGTACGGAATGCCAGATCTCGTGAGAACATCTCCCTATGAAAAAGGATGGCTTGCGAAAATCGAACTAGAGAACCTTCAGCTCGATATGAGAAAACTCCTCCCCCGTATATCCGCGAATGCCCGGTACCGAAAAGACATCGAGCGAATACGGCGCCGATTGTACGTGCATACAGGAACGGATATGCCCACTGCTGGTGCAACTCTCCTCGATGGAGGTCGATACGTCGAGAACGTTCAGTCTCTTCTTGGCCTCAGAAGGTATGTAGAATTGGTTTCGGTGCTGTTCAGACCTTGATCTCCCAGCTCTTTCTTGTAGAGTCTTTTCCCCTTGATTGATTCTAGGAATGGTGAGCCACTTCCCCCGAATGCAAAAGGGGTGGAGTATTTTTGCAAGATTGGGAAGAGAAGCGTCAAACCCCTCTAAAATCCTTTCCTTTCCACAAGCAACGTGGCACGGTTTGTGACTTCAAAGCAGAAGGATAGTCACGTTTCGTTGTAAGCGAGGGAACCCATGCGCGCTTTGCGAACCTTAAGCACGAAGCTCTTCGTGCTTCTCCTCTTGGTGATGACGCTCGTCTTCGCGCTCTCCACGTACATTAGCGTCGAGGTGCAGACCTCACATCTCATGAACAATGTCCTCCAAAGTGCGCACCGGACGAGCGATATCATTAAGAGTTCGAGCCACTACAGCATGATGCTCAACCGTAAGGAAGACTTGTACCAGATTATCAAGACTATTGCCGCCGAGCCTGGGATTGAGGGCATCCGCATTTACAATAAGAAGGGCGAAATCATGTTCTCCAACCAATCGAGTGAGATTGGGACATCCGTAGATATGAAAGCCGAGGCGTGTTATGCCTGTCACAGCCAGGAGAAGCCCATCGAGTCGTTGCCCTACGAAAACCGGACACGCATCTTCACTTCGCCAGTCGGATACCGAGTGCTTGGTCTCATCAACCCCGTCAAGAATGAGGCGGATTGCTACACAGCCGCCTGCCACGCACACCCGGAATCGAAAACTGTATTAGGTGTTCTTGATGTCAGGATGTCATTGAAACAGGTTGACGAAAATCTCGCTGAGAGCAAGCGCCACTTGATTCTTTCTGCACTCGCAACAGTGTTGATTATCAGTGTTGTCTCAGCAGTCTTTATTAGCACAGTCGTTCGACGGCCAGTGAGAAAACTCATCAAAGGGACAAAGCAGATCTCGACTGGAAATCTTGAATTTCAAATCTCTACTGACTCAAAGGACGAGCTTGGCGACCTTGCCTCCTCGTTCAATAGGATGGCGGCAGATTTGAAACAGGCATACGATGAGATCAAGCGCTGGTCTGCAACTCTCGAGGAAAAGGTGAGACAAAAGACAGAGGAATTACAGAAAGTCCAGAATCACATTATCCTGATGGAGAAGATGGCGTCGCTCGGACAACTTTCTGCCACCGTTGCCCACGAGCTCAACAACCCGCTTGAAGGTGTTCTCACGTACTCAAAACTTCTCAGGAAGAAGCTCGAGAACCGGCGCTTGTCGGAGCCAGACCTTGAGGAGATGATTGGCCAGCTCGCTTTCATCGCAGATGAGACCGTTCGGTGTGGTAACATCGTGAAGAACCTTCTTCTTTTCTCGAAGACGGAGTCCGTTGGCTTGAAGCCCGAGAACCTCAATGCGATCCTTGAGAAATGCATCCGTCTCATCGGACACCATCTTGATATCCATGGTATCACGTTGAAGAAAGATTTCACTCCCATGTTGCCTTTGATCCACTGTGACGCCAACCAACTTCAGCAGGCCTTCTTGGCAATGACGATGAATGCTGTTGAAGCTATGCCGGGTGGAGGAACATTGACGCTCCGAACAACGCACCGGGAAGCCGAAGACTCTGTGGAAGTTGGCATAACTGACACGGGGATAGGAATTCGGCCTGATATTCTTCCTAAAATCTTCGAGCCATTCTTCACGACTAAATCCGAGGGAAAGGGTGTTGGGTTGGGGCTATCGGTGGCGTATGGAATCGTGCAGCGCCATGATGGACGTATTTCCGTAGATTCACAAGTAAATCAGGGGACCACCCTCACTGTTGTCTTGCCAATCCACGTCCGAGAAAGGCAGGAGAAAGTGAAAGGGGAGTGGACTTCAATGAAACTTACAGAAAAGGGGTTGAGTCATGAACAAACCTGACATCGGAATTCTCATCGTGGATGACGAGTTCTCAGTCCGGGATTCACTGAGCCGATGGTTCAAAGAAGACGGTTATCGCGTTGCGGCAGCAGAAAATGCAGCTGAGGCTCTCAAAAAGATGCAGGAGCAGCCGTGGGACATCACGCTCGTCGACATAAAGATGCCAGGCATGAGCGGCCTCGAACTTCAAAGACGCATCAAGGAGATCGATAAGAACATCGTCGTAATTATCATTACGGCATATGCTTCTGTCGAGTCAGCCGTTCAGGCGCTGAAAGAGGGCGCCTATGACTACGTGACCAAGCCAGTTGATCCCGATGACCTCAGCCACCTCATCCAGAATGCGATCAAGCAGCGAGCACTCGCAGCGGAGAATATTCTCCTTCGGACGAAGATCGAAGAGCTTTCGAAGACAGGTGAATTCATCGGTGAAAGCCCGCAGATGAAAAAGGTGATGGAGCTTGTCAGAACTGTTGCGCAGACGGACGCGACGGTGATGATTCGCGGCGAAAGCGGAACTGGAAAAGAACTGGTCGCCCGTGCAATTCACAACAACAGCAACCGCCGATACTTTCCGCTGATTCCTGTGAACTGCGGGTCGATCCCCGAAGGACTGTTGGAGAGCGAACTCTTCGGCCACGAGAAAGGCGCGTTTACAGGTGCGCAATACCGAAGAAAAGGGAAGTTTGAAATGGCTAACGGCGGGACAATCTTCTTTGACGAGATTGGCAATTTGGACATGAAGCTTCAGGTTGACCTGCTCCGCGTCATTGAAGCGAAGCAGTTCACCCGGCTTGGTGGCGAGCAGGTGATCAGTGTGGATTTTCGTGTCATCTGCGCGACCAATAAGAATCTGGAGAAAGTGGTCGAAGAGGGAACATTCCGCGAAGATCTGTATTACCGACTTAATGTTTTCTCCATTTTTCTTCCACCACTACGGGAGCGGCGCTCGGATCTCCCGCTCCTTGCTCAACACTTCTTGCAACAGTATTCACTATCGATGAGTAAAAATATCACTGCTATCTCACCTGAGGCCCTTGACCTCCTCATTCGCTATGATTGGCCTGGGAATGTCCGCGAACTTCAGAACGCAATCGAGCGTGCAATGGTCGTAGGCAAACCGCCCTGCATCCGTGTTGAAGATTTGCCATTTCAATTGAATAGCCGACCCAAACTTCCTGAGGCGGACTCCCTTGCCGAAGTGGAGAAAGAACATATCATCAACATCCTCGACCGCACCAGTTGGAACATCACTCGCGCCGCTGAGATCCTCAAGATTGATCGTGTCACACTTTACAACAAGATCGAGAAGTACGGACTCAGGAAGTAATCATGTCCGCTATCTCCCTCGTGCCGATCGGAAATGTTTCAGAGGATCTCCTCACTCGTCTCGCCAAAAGGATAGGCGAGATTTTTCGCGTGCCAGTTTTTCTCCAGGCCTTGCATTTCGACCCCTCAATGATGTTTGATTCATATCGAAATCAGTATGATTCCACAATGTTTCTCTCCCTCCTCGTCAAGAATTCCGAGGAAACGGAGGGAAAGATACTTGGTGTCACGGAGTATGACCTCTTCGTCCCCGTGCTGACCTTCGTTTTTGGTGAGGCGCAGTTGTCTGGAAAAGCGGCTGTCGTTTCTTCCTTTCGCCTGAGGCCGGAGTATTATGGGCTTCCAGTGGACGAGATTCTCTTGGAGAGTCGATTTGAAAAGGAAGCTATTCACGAACTTGGGCACACCTTCGGACTGATCCATTGCAACAATGCTTCCTGTGTCATGCACTCTTCGACCTACGCAGAAGATATTGATTTGAAAAGTAACAGCCTTTGTTCAAGTTGTCTTGTCCAGCTCGCCTCCGGTGATTTAGTGACAGCTAAAAGCCCTCCTTAGGTGACTTGCGTGCAGGGTGTCGGTTCTCCCTTCAGTCGAGCCCTTCATATTTCAGGTAAAAGAGTCTGAAATTGGCACGCCGCTTGCGATACTACAAGGGTACACTGCAGTACGCTGCAATAAAGTATCTAAAAGTGCACGGAATGAGGTGTTTTTCATCAGCAGAAAAACGCCGGTTTCCAAATTCTGGGAGAATCAGTTTGCAGTTTTCCTAAAACCTCCACATCTTTCCAGCTCGTGGAAATGTAGGAAGGGATTTCTCGTCGTATCGAACAGCCGAACGGGACGCGTTATATGGCTATCACAAATCCCATTGAGACCCTGATGGAATGTCACGAGGACATCTTGAGACAGCTCAATATGTTTGAGGCAGTTTTGCTGGATCTCGAGCAAAACGGAATAAATGCATTCGTTAGACAGCGAGAAAGCATTAGCGAGACGTTTGAGTTCTTTGATACCACCCTTGTCTTGCACATTATGGATGAAGAGGAAGGATTGTTTCCTCTTCTCGAACCCATGCTGCAACGTCGCTCCGTCCCTCATCCGCATTTTGAGCGCACGCCCATCCAGGCGATTGAGGAGCAGCATCGAAAGGCAGAAGAGGCAGCCCAGCGACTGAAAATCCTCAACAGCAAACTTCAGAGCGAATTCGACCAGTCCAGATCTGCTATCCTCCTTGAAGAATTTGTGAAGAAGGGGAAAGCACTCATCAGCTTCTACCGGGAACATGTCCGAGGTGAAAACGAAGCAGTGTTTCCTCTGGCACAGCGACTGCTTACGGATGAGGAGAAGGCCAAAGTCGCAAGCGTCATGAATGCCCATCGTGGATCAGTTCAATCAAATCTCATTTGTTGAGTATAATGAAATACCCGGTACAGATTCCCGACATTGAATTCTGGAAAGGCATGATTCCCTGCCAGGCGGCGTGCCCGATACACACTGATGCGGGGAAGTACGTACAGTTGATCGCGGAGGGAAAGTATGAGGAGTCTTACCTGACAACTCGATCGCCGAATCCATTTGCGAGTATCTGTAGCCGAGTTTGGGCAGCGCTCGGGGCGGGTCCTGGTATAGTGCCAGCATTGCCTATCTTTATGTTCCTTACCGTGACTCATTTCAGCCTGAGCACAGCAGTCAGGAACTTGGATTCAGGATTGTAGTGAAAGCTCTGCCATAGAACGGTGTTTCAGTGATCAATCTCACAACAATAATTCTGTGACATTTCCCCGACAACTTGGACCAATTTAATATGAATCCTAAACACAGAGTCCTGATGAGTTCTGTATTCCAGGAGTGGTCAGGGTTAAGGAAAACATCGCTCATGCGCTTGCATTCTATTCTCGAATCAAGGACAGTCTTTTTTCCAACCCACAACCTACCACGATAATAAACCGTTATCGTTTTTCTTAAGTTTTCTGGCAAAGAAGAACAATGATGCCAGTGCAGATTAAGGAAGTCACTCGACGCAGAGAACTTCGAGAATTCATCTACTTACCTGCGAAGATTCATCGCAACCATCAGAAATGGGCGCCGCCAATCTACGCCGACGAGTGGCGCTACCTTAACCCGGAGAAGAATATCGCGTTCTCGTACTGCGACACAGTCCTTGGGTTGGCGCACCGAAATAATGCTTTCCTCGGCCGGATTATGGGCATCATCAACAGACGACATAATGAACTCCGCGATGAGAAAACAGCTAGATTCGCTTACTTAGAATGTTTTGAAGACAAAGAGGTCGCGCATGCTCTTCTGGACTTTGTTGAACAGTGGGCGCAGAGAAATGGAATGAGAAGAATTGTCGGACCAATGGGTTTTACTGATCAAGACCCAGAGGGTTTTCTTGTTGAAGGTTTCGAGCATGAGCCAACAATAGCCACGTACTATAACTTTGAATACATACCCTCCTTCCTTGAAGCAGAAGGCTATAGAAAGGAAGTGGACTATGTCGTTTATAAAGTAAAGGTGCCTGCTGAGATCCCTGAAGTATATAAAAGAATATGCAAGAGACTCTTGGTACAGACTGAGTATAGATTAGTTGAGTTCACCAAGCGCAAGGAGCTAAAACCATACATACGTCCAACTCTGAATCTCATGAATGAAACATTTGCCAACTTGTATGGTTATGTCCCACTCGACGAAAAAGAGCTTGATCATCTTGCCAAACGGTATTTGCCGGTGGTTGATCCACGATTTGCTAAGGTGGTTACAAAAGACGATCAGGTTATTGCCTTCATCCTTGGTGTTCCCAATATGGATGAAGGTTTCCGCCAAGCGAAGGGCCATCTTTTCCCTCTCGGAATATTCAAGATATTTCGTGCTGCGAAAAAGTCGAAACAGCTTGATCTCCTACTCGGCGGAATCAAAGAGGAGTACAGAGGTCGTGGTCTGGATGTACTGATGGGGCAGGCAATGATGCGTTCAGCACGGAATGCAGGGTTCGAGTACATGGACAGCCATCACGAGCTGGAGACGAATCTTCTTGTGCGTGCTGAAATGGAGCGGGGAGGTGGTGAGATCTATAAGCGTTACCGTATTTTTCAGAAACACCTCTAAAATCTTCAGTCTAGCAAGGCCTAAGAAAAGTAGTATTCGGGATCTGGTGTGCTACAAGAGCAGTTCCGCAGACAGATCTGATCGGGTCAAAATTTGCGTGCGAGATTCCTTTTAAGTATTTTGCCTGAGTCAACGCGGAGAAAATTGGCGAAACTAAGGAACGTAAGACATCACTAAACCTCTACTATCCCATTGTCTCCTGGACAGGCATAGTGCTCAAGAGTCTTGACCGAGCTGTAACGATACGAGTGCGCCAGTGATTAATCTTACAAAAATATTTCCGTGGCTTTCCATTCGCAACAAGCTTCTCATTGCGTTCGTAGGCCTCTCTGTTTTGCCTGTGGCTTTTGTAGGTATCTATGGCATTGTTTCGAATGTAAAGATGATGGAGAAAATTGCATTCGAGAATCTCACACACGATGTCCTCACGATACGGGAGAAAACTGCAAACTTCATGGCAAATGTCGAGAGTGATCTCCAGGTATTGCAGCATTCCTCGCTCCTGCAGCGGTTTGTCTTGGCATTAGAAAGATCTCTAGGGAGAACAAGCTACGATAGAGAGCTCGAGCAACTCAGCACTGAACTCCAAGCCTTTGCAAAGACGAAAGGCATTTACTACCAAATCAGGATGGTGAATGAGACTGGTGACGAACTCCTTCGCATCGAGAGCGATCGCCCCTCAGATACTACCCGATCGTATCGCATCGTTCCAGCTTCTGAACTACGTCACGGCCGTGAGATGTATTACTTCCTTCTTGTCAAGAACCTCAACATAGGCCAAATCGCGATCGCACCAGCAGAACTTGTTTACCATGAGACTGAGCGAATTCCTGTCATCAGCTTTGCCATGCCTGTTGCTGGAAGGAAAGATCGTCTGGGGATCCTCATTGCAAATGTCTTTGCAGGAGACCTCTTCCGGGTTTTGGAGCCGCCAAGACATTTCAATGTGGATGGAAAGGTGGTCCTTGTCAGTGGTGATGGACACTATCTTTTCCACTCTGAGAAGAAGAGTGCATGGAATAAACTCTTGGCATCCAAGGAAGAAGATAACCTGCAGCACGATTATCCAGCACTTGCGGCGAGAAACTTCATATCTGGGCACGAAGGAACTGTTGCAGTAGGAGATGAGATTGTTTCTTTCGGTCCCCTATTCCCAACAGTGAGATCGGCTGCTGGTGCAGAGGTTTCTTCTGGGCTGACTGTTCCCTTATTTGTCTTCGAGAGCGTTCCGAAGGACACTATCATGGGACCAGTCCATTCTCTTGCATTGACGTTCGCTGGCTTCCTTGTCGTCTTCCTTGCCGGGGCGATGGGATTG
>CAYHSB010000003.1:5151-28662 GCA_964359185.1 uncultured Chitinophagales bacterium | reverse complement strand
TTGTAATGATGCTTTGACTTTGCCATGACAAAGCCGTTATTCTTCTTTGCTCCCCAATAGGTGAGATTCTTAATTACAACCGGAGACTTCCCATCATTGCCGGTTACCACAGTAAGGGTAACCTCGCCCTGGCCATCACCAAGTTTTGCGTATGCGGTTTTGCCCTTCTTTTCCCATACAATCGGTGCACGGTCTACGCCGCTATCCATAAACTTTGCCGGATAGATCTTAGCGAATACCTTTAGTGCAGCATCAACCTGTTCCTGAGTGGCAGATGGTTCAAAGGTGAAGTACGCAGACTTCATCTCACCCTTGGAGAAATCTCCCCCAAGGTCGCCTGAAATCCAGAGCTTCAGTCCATCAAGCTTCACGTCGCCATAGTTTCCTTTCTCGACCTTTACGACGTTGTTAAATTTGCAGTAGTCCTTATCCGGATGGGTATTGAAGTAACAGGGGCAGAACAAATCACAGCTACAGGCCTCAATATACGAGGCCTTCAAGCTCCAGGGTTTCTCGCTTGCAGCCATCTGGGCTGAGCTGGTGCTGATGAGGATAAAGAAGAGCAACGCCACGGGAACACAATATCTTGTGCGCATGCTGACCTCCCGATCTTTTTAGTTGGTTGTGGGTGAATTAGAGAATGCTTGGATCTCATTCGTCAGTTTTCGTGTCGCAGCAGCCTTTTGAGGTGGCCGTAGAGGAATCATTGTCAACAACTTTGTATCCCATCTTGTGGATGGCTTTGACAACGTTCTCTACAGGTTTCTTGGCGGGATCGTACACAACGGTGACCTCACCTGTCTCGAGGTTTACGCTTGCCTCTTCGACGCCTTCAACTTTTTTCACACTCTTTCTCACCATGCTTACGCAAGATGCGCAATGCATCCCTTTGACCTTGAGAACTGTCTTTTCCTTTTCACCGGCGGCAATGACTGAGGGTGTGAGGAACGCCAGACTGAGAAGAAGTACAAGAAGTCGTTTCACATTTCCTCCCGCGAGAGTTATGATTTATAAGAATCTTCCAAAGAATAAGAACAAAAAGGGCGAAAGTCAAGTCTAATAGATAACTTTTTGGCCTCTTTCGTTCAACGATCATCAAAGTGCGCGCTCATTGGTTTTTCAACGCCTAGCCAAAATTCGCCAAACCCATCAATGTAGTTCTTTTGCTTCTTCTGCTCTTTCGGACTCGCGTTGAAGTTGCTTACACGGATAGATGTTCCTCCTCCCGTTGCATGTAGAGAGCAACTTCTTCACGGGATGACGTCTCAGAACGCAAAGGAGAGTCGCGTGTTTGCAATCATACATTATCGAACGGAACGCGCCGTCAGAGTCTCTGATTCGCGTCTCAGAGAGACAAAAGCATCGTACGCTTCGATCGTGAGTTCTTTTGAGAAAGCCCTTGGAAGAACGTCAATGCTAAATGAAGGAGGAAGTGATGCCCCTACCTTCGACCTCCGTGACACGCTGGGATGGTAAGGATGTCTTGGGGCACGAACTGGTATCACGAGTTTCCCCATTTTCTGGGATCAGCCGAAAATTTCTATTACAAACCGATGAATCGGTTTGAGCGTACAATAATCGTGGGAGAGTATCGTCATAGGAATATGAGAGGTCAGTGAGAATCTTCGTGAGCGATCGTCTTGTTGTTGCACTCAAGCTACGAATCTGTGTACTCTTATTCCACAGTTGAATGACGGCTTTCCAGGTGAACCCTTTCGGGGGATGAAAGTGTTCAGGATCAATATAGCCAAACGAAGGTATTCCTTGATTTTCTTGTCGATTTTGATTAGAATTAAAGGTTTAGAACTCCACCATACGGCCACAAATCCTCAACTCTTAAATAGGTATCACTATGGCGACTGGACGACGGGTAACTGTTCTTCTGTTCTTGAGCATACTGGGACTTGGTGTCAATAGCTGCACCAAACAGACTAGCGACATTATTCTGGCGGATATTGGTTCCGAGAAAATGGGTGTTGCCGAATACGAGCGCCTTCTGGCGAAAAACAACGGGGGTTGGGAAACTGCGAAGAATCTGCCGATGGCAGAAAAGGAGAGATTCCTCGATCTTCTCGTGAAATTTCGTCTGAAGGTTCTTGGCGCTTACGAGCAGGGACTCGATAAGGATCCAGAGATTCTGACAGAGATGAGAGAGTACCGGTCCACTCTTGCATCAAGTTTCTTTCTCGATAAGGAGATTGTCAGACCCGGCTTGCGTCAGATGTATGAACGGCGAAAAGAGGAAATCAGGGCGAGCCACATTCTGATTGGTTTGCCGCAGAACCCGACACCGGGGGACACGCTCAGTGCGTGGCAAAAAGCGGCTGAGATCGTAAAGAGAGCGAGGACTGGTGAGGACTTTGCGAGATTGGTTGCACAGTTCTCTGAAGACTACTCAGCACGTCAGAACGGAGGCGACCTTTATTACTTCACCTCCGGTTTCATGGTTCCGCCGTTTGAAGATGCTTGCTTCCGACTCCAGCCTGGTGAAGTGTCGGCCGAGCCCGTTCGTACACAATTCGGTTACCACGTCATCAAGCTCACCGACCGCCGTCCAAGTCGTGGGCAGATTAGGGCAAGCCATATTATGATACGCTTCCAATCACCAGACGCGCCTCCAGACGATACCCTGAAAGCATATAATGACATCAGGGCCTTGGAGGACAGCCTGCTGACGGGAACAGATTTTGCTGAACTGGCGAAGCGCCACTCACAAGATGTCAGGAGTGCCCCGACCGGTGGGGATCTGGGATTCTTTGAACGACGCCGCGCCGTTCAGTCTTTCGATGAGGCAGCTTTTTCGATGAGGATCGGCCAAGTATCCGGGGTCGTGAGGACTCCATACGGATACCATCTCATAAAGGTCACCGAAGAGAAACCCGTTCCACGTATGCAGGAGATGCAGCAAACCTTGCGCGAACTTTATCAGAACTATCGGTATACGTATGACTACGAAAACTACCTCCGGCACTATAAGCTTGTGGTGAATCTCAAGTTCAATAATGATGTTGTTGATACCCTCCTGAGCCTCGCCGACTCAACAAAGGTGTTTGCAGATTCTCTGTGGGATCAGGGCATCTCGGCCCAGTCACGCGGGAAGCCGGTGTTTTCCTTTGCTTCAGAGACAGTGGTGCTAGATTCGGTCATCGGCCTCATGAAGAAGGACATAGAATTTAGCAAGCTAGAATTGAGGCCTGAGAACATTCGCAAGGCACTCGACCGAGTGGCAGAGCGGTCGTTGATCCGTCATAGAACCCGGGACATCGAGACTGAGTACCCAGAATTTAAACAAACACTCAAAGAGTACGAAGAAGGGATCTTGCTCTACAAATCCGAGCAGCAACAGGTATGGAGTAAGATTTCTGTTAATGACTCGCTTCTTCGCGATTACTTTCAGACGCACCGCGAGCGCTACACGTTTCCCGATCGTGTAAACCTTGCTGAGATTTACGTTATGGGAGATAGCAGCAAAGCTCAGTATCTCCTTGACTCCCTCAAATCGGGTATGGACTTTGATAGCCTTGCATCACGATTTACCGAACGATCGGGGTATAAGGAGAAAAAAGGGGTGTGGGGACTGCGGCCGATGGGCGAGAACGACCTCACAAGGAAGGCATCAACGATGGATGTTGGCCAGATCTCAGGAATCGTCCGTTACGAGAATGGTTACTCTATTATACGGACCTTGGGGAAGGAGAAGGCACGGTTGAAGACGTATGAAGAGACCCAACCAGAGATTGCTGGACATTATCACGACTACGTCGCAAATCGTCTTGAAGAGGAATGGGTCAACGCGCTTCGTAAGGAGTTCAAGGTGAAGCTACAACCCGAGAAGCTCAATTCAACGTTCGTCGGGCCTCCGCCGGAGAAGGATGAATAGCTTGTCAAGAAGGGATCTTCGAAGGACTCGCAGAAAGCGAGGATATTTGGGAACTTCCCGCCTGTGTGCAGAGTTGCTTAGTATCTCTTGCGCGTTATTGTTGGCCACGTCTTCATGTGCAAGAAAGAACCAGACCGGCACCTACGTCGCAAGGATCAACGACCAGTACCTTACAGCGGAAAAAGTGAAAGGAAGTCTCGATACAGTAGCGCATGCAACAGAGCCACAGGTTCGGGATTTTGTAGGCCGTTGGGTAAACTCTGCGCTGCTCTATGAAGAGGCGAAGGCGCAAGGCCTCGATCAGAGTGCTCAAGTGAACGAAACCCTTGAGGAAATGAGGAGAGAGCTTGCAGTGGATCGGCTCCTCGAGACCGAAGTGTATACGAATCAGTCACTCCAGGCTTCAGACGAGGAGATCAAAGCGTATTATGATCAGCACAAAGGTGACTATCTTCTCGCTGAAGACGTTGTAAAGATACGATACGGGCTCTTCGCAAACCGGGACGCCGCAGCCCGCCTTCGAAGTCAACTTGTGAAGGGCAAGGTGTGGGAAGAAGTCTTTAGGAACCTGAGTGAAGATTCATCGTTTACCTCTGCAGTCATTGGGCGGGTGGATTCTGAGTACATCAAACGAAGTACATCTCCATCGACAGAGCTCTGGAAGGTGGTAGCTCAGCTACGGGTGGGGGAACTCTCTGCAGTCACTAAGGATGATATAGGCTACTACGTTGCGAGTCTTCTGGCGATGCGGCGAGAAGGCGAGATCGCAGAGCTTCCTAGTGTTCTAGCTGAGATTCGGGATCGGGTCCTCATCGAGAAGCGACAGAGAACCCTCAGCCAACTGCTGGAACGGTTGAAAAAGAAATATACAGTTCAGGTTAACCTTGCTGCCCTGGAGGGCACTGATACTACTAGAGGGAAAAAATAGGGATTTCTCATGAAAAACTTCTTCTTCGACGTGTCGCTTGCTCGAACCGCACTCCTTCTCTTGTTCTTTCTGCTAGGTAACGGGAGACTTCACCCTCAACAGTTAATCGATAAGGTTGTCGCAGTCGTTGGGAGTGAGGCAATTTTTCTTTCAGACTTGCAGAACCGAACACAAATATATGCTCTTCAGAACCAGGTTGACCCGAAATCACCGGATCTCCAGAAGAAACTCCTTGACGGCCTCATCAATGAAAAACTCATCCTGGCCAAGGCAATCGAAGACAGCGTAGCAGTGACGGACGATGAAGTACAGCAGCAGCTTGACGAGCGCATTAAGGAGATTATCCAGCAATACGGATCCGAAGCGCGTGTTGAGGAACTCTATGGTATGCCGGTAAATCGAATGAAGCGAGAATTTCGAGAGGAGATGAAGAAAGAGCTGCTGAAGACAAAACTCCAGCGTTTGAAACTCGGAGTTATCACTGTGAGTCGGCGTGAAGTTGAAGAATTCTTCGAAGGCTACCGTGACAGCCTACCCCCAGTCTCTGAGGAGGTCGAGGTGAGTCATGTTTACGTGACACCCAAAGTTAGCCCTGAAGTGAAGCAGGGGGCATACCAGAAGGCAAAAGCGATTCTAGACAGCATCAAGGCGGGTGGAGATTTCACGACCTTCGCGAAGAGGTATTCAGAAGACCCAGGATCCTCGAGTCACGGTGGGGATCTCGGCTGGGCACGTCGTGGGGACTTCGTCAAGGAGTTTGAAGAGGCAGCTTTTTCACTAAAGCCGAACCAGTTCTCGGATGTTGTTGAGACCCCACTTGGCTACCACATCATTCAATTGCTTGATCGAAGGGGGGAGGCAGTCCATCCGAGGCAAATTCTCATCAAGCTGGAGCGGCGCCAGGCGGACGACGATTCGACAATTGCGTTCCTCAAACAATTGAAAGCGCGTGCTCAAGCAGGGGAAAGCTTTTCAGACTTAGCGAAGAAATACTCTGAAGATGAGGAATCCGCCAGTCTCGGCGGCGAACTCGGAACGCTTACTATCGAACAACTCCAGCCAGATTTTCTCGCAACGGTGAAGTCACTGTCGCCGGGTGAGATCAGCGAGCCGGCAAAAGTTACCTTAAGCAAAGGCTACGGGTATCACATCGTCCTTCTTCGGAAGAGGACACCAGCACACAAGCTCAGTTTGAGCGAAGACTGGAAGCGCATTGAGCAGTTTGCGACGGTGTTCAAACGGAACAAGGAATACACCAAGTGGCTTGATGAACTCCGGAAGAGCATTTACTGGGAAACTCGCTTGTAGGCTGACGAGCATCAAGACACACTAAGCATTCGAAGAATGGTTCTGAAAAGAAGATGCGCTCTCAGGGCTCTCGCTGTATTCTCTTCGCAACCTCAGGGATTCTCTCGACACTAACTATGCAGACCCAAGCACAAATCAGAAGTGTTGACTTTACAGAGTTTAGACTCAGGAATGGATTACGAGTAATTCTTCACGAAGATCACTCCACCCCAATCGTTGCGGTAGACGTTGCATACCGGGTTGGATCAAAGAATGAGGATTCGACAAAGACGGGGTTCGCACATCTCTTCGAGCACTTGATGTTCGACGGGTCCCCGAACGTTAAGCGTGGTGAGTTCGATCAATATGTTACCAAAGCAGGCGGCTGGGATAATGCATATACGACCTGGGATATTACGAACTACTATGAAGTTCTCCCAGCCAACCAGCTGGAGCTCGCACTGTGGCTCGAAGCGGATCGAATGACTGGACTGAATATTACGGATGTGGGTATTCGTACGCAACGGGACGTTGTGAAGGAGGAAAGGCGATGGAGGGTGGACAATCGGCCGTATGGGGCAGCCGAAGAGAAGATCTTTGCTCACGCATATAAACGACATCCGTATCGGTGGCCCATCATCGGGTATATGGAGCACCTCGACCGAGCGACACTCGAAGATGTCGAAAATTTCTTCAAGACATTTTACGTGCCCAACAACGCGACCCTCGTAATTGCGGGTGATATTGATCCACGCCAGATAAGAAAAGTAGTTGAGAAATACTTTGCGTCCATTCCAGGAGGAAAAAACTCGATCCCGAGGGTAAGCATCGTCGAAGGGCTGCAGCGGTCTGAAAAGCGGGAAGTAGTCCCAGACAATGTTCAGCTGCCGGCAATCTTCATCGCGTACAGGATGCCGGAGGAAGGAAATCCAGACTTCTACCCCCTTGTTCTTCTCAGCAATGTTCTCGCTTCGGGTGAAAGTTCCCGTCTATATCATAATCTTGTATACAAAAAGAAAATTGCCCAGGACGTTGAAGCTTCGGTTGTCGCTATGGAAGAGCCTGGTCTTTTCCTCATGACCGCAACAGCGATACACGGATACACTGCGGACACGCTGGAAGCGGAAATCGATCGAGAACTCGAGTCACTTAGGGGTGATTCCATCAGTGCGAAAGTGCTGGAGAAGGTGAAGAATCAGATAGAATCGTCGATGACATTCGGAAAACAGCGGGTGGATCAAAAGGCCGATCTTCTTGCCCACTATGCGACTCTGCGCGGCGACCCGCATCAACTGAACAGAGAGATCGACCGTTACTTGCAGGTCACATCCGGCGATATCATCAGAGTCGCGACGCAGTACCTCACGAAAACCAATCGCACCGTGTTGCACTACATCCCCAAGAGTGAAACGTCATCGTCGCCGTAGATCCGCGTTGGAGAGCAAGACTGCAGGTGATGGAATGGGGCGTAGCTTCTCCGTGGAGTTCTTGAAATGTATCACATTGCGAAACGCGCGCTCGCGACCGTTGTTCTTTTTCTACTAAGTGAAGGATATCACTCAAGTATGCCACCACCTCAGCCGAAACCAGCAAAGAAGATTTCATTTCCGACATACATTACGACAGATCTCGCAAACGGCCTGCGGATTCTCATCATCGAACATCACGAACAGCCGCTCGTTTCCTTTCGGTTTCTAGTGAAAAGTGGGTGTGTGGATGATGGAGGTCTCCCCGGGCTGGCGAGTCTCGCAGGTGAGCTCCTCACAAAGGGTACGAAAAGTCGCCCCGCTGTCCAGATCGCAGAGGAAATTGATTACGTCGGTGGACAGCTTGTTTCTGGAGCGGACTGGGATGCGACGTATGCAAACGCGACCGTCCTCAAGAAGCATCTCGACGTGGGTCTTTCTCTCCTCGGCGATGTGACGCTCAATCCAATCTTTGCGGAGGACGAAGTTGAGCGGGCTCGCCAGCAAAGGCTCACGACCCTGCTTCAACGGAAAGACGAGGCTGGCTATCTTGCCGAGGTGAAACTAACTGCGGCTGTCTTCGAGCACCATCCATACGCGAACCCTCAAATAGGAACTGAGCAATCAGTCAAAGCACTCAAGAGAGAGGATTTTCTTAGATTTCACCAAACGCATTTTGTACCCAACAACGCACTCCTTGCTGTCGTCGGTGATATCACAGCTGCCGACATGATGCCTAAAGTTGAGAGCATTTTCGGAGGGTGGAAACGGCAAGCTTTGCCCAACGAGCTAATTCAGAATCCAAGTGATCTCGAAAGAACAGCAGTCCACATTGTGGATAAACCCGGAGCTGTCCAGTCTGCTATCCGAGTCGGGCACGTCGGCATTGCGAGAAAGTCGGAAGACTTTGTCCCGGTAGCTGTTCTCAATACGCTCCTTGGTGGCTATTTCAATTCGAGGATCAACCTCAATCTTCGCGAGGGAAAAGGTTATACCTACGGAGCGCAAACGACCTTTGACGTGCGGAAATTTCGGGGTCCGTTCGTTGCCTCAGCCGATGTTCGAAATGCCGTCACGGACTCTGCAATCACGGAGGTTCTGTATGAGCTCGAACGAATCCGAAAGGAGCCCGTCACTCCGGAAGAACTTGACATGGTGAAGAGATTCATTGTGGGGAGCTTTCCACTTCAGATTGAAACGCCAAATCAGATCGCGAGTAAAGTCATTGATCTTGAGCTCTACGATCTGCCACGAGATTTCTATGACACCTTTAATGATCACGTTGAAAGGATAGGCGCTCAAGATATCCTTCGTGTGGCGCAGGCGTACCTTCATCCTGATCGTGTTGCGATTGTTGTCTCTGGAAACTCCAAGGAGATAACCTCGAAGCTTACGAAATTTGGCCCAGTTGAGGTCGTAGACGCGGACGGAAAACCAATTGCCCGATAGGAGACCGACCTTGATTTTTAGCTCGTGTTTGCTTTCATTTATCAAAAGGAAGAAGCATCAGAAGAGAGGAAAAAGAGGAGCGTGATCACAGAAAAAGAACTCCAAACCCTAGACGACGTTGAAGCAGCGGCAGAGCTGAAGCAATCATTTCTTGAGATCAAGAAGGAAATTGCAAAGGTTATCATCGGGCAAGATGAGGTGATTGAGCAGCTTCTCATCTCGCTTCTTGCACGGGGGCATTGCCTTCTCGTCGGAGTTCCCGGATTGGCAAAGACGCTCCTCATCAAGACGCTTGCCGAGGTACTCGACCTGAAATTCAGCAGGATTCAATTCACACCGGATCTAATGCCGAGCGATATCACCGGGACAGAAATCATCGTAGAGAATTTCTCGACTGGAGAAAAGACGTTTCGATTCGTCAAAGGACCCGTTTTTGGAAATATCGTCCTTGCTGACGAGATCAACCGAACCCCCCCCAAGACGCAATCAGCTCTCCTGGAGGCAATGCAAGAACATCGCGTGACTGCGGCGGGTCAAACGTATACACTTGCGGAACCATTCTTCGTCCTTGCAACGCAAAACCCGATTGAGCATGAGGGGACCTACCCATTGCCAGAAGCGCAGCTTGACCGCTTCATGTTCAACCTCTGGATCGACTATCCTCAATTCGACGAGGAGGTGAATATCGTCAAGTCAACGACGAGTCCTTACGAACCCAGCCTGAAACATATTCTCGGTGCGGAAGAAATCATTTATTATCAGAACCTCGTGCGTCGAGTACCGGTCGCCGACAATGTCATTGAGTACGCCGTGAAGCTGGTGACAATGAGCCGTCCACGGTCTTCTACAGCACCGAAGTTCATTACAGATTGGCTCAGCTGGGGCGCTGGCCCTCGCGCATCACAGTATCTGACCCTTGGCGCGAAGACAAGGGCAATCCTCGAAGGTCGACACACGCCGGATATCGACGACATCCGGGCGATGGCTGGGCCAGTATTGCGTCATCGAATCGTCCCCAACTTCAACGCTGAGGCGGATGGTGTAACCCACATCCAAATCGTTGAACAACTCCTGAAAAGCGATTCCCTTTGATGAGGAATTTCGTTTTGTGGACAGCACGATGTCCGCTGCGGCGAAAGCTGAAATACGTTTTTCTTTCAGCATTCCTCCTCAGTCTCTCCTTCGGCCTTTATTCCGTGACTCGAGGGCAAGGTATTCCCCAGAGAAAGTATTGGGTATACTTTCGAGATAAAGGACCTGAAACGGTTGGCGTCCGCACGTTCCAGAAGGGCTCGCGGCTTTATGAGTCTGCAAGCTTACTTATCAACGAGAAGGCGCTTTGGCGGAGAGCAAAAGTTCTAGGGGAGCAA
This sequence comes from uncultured Chitinophagales bacterium, assembly GCA_964359185.1. Lineage (GTDB taxonomy): Bacteria > Bacteroidota > Ignavibacteria > UBA10030 > JAHEZR01 > CAYHSB01. Next base: position 18,282 of record CAYHSB010000003.1, on the reverse strand, counting down.
AGTCTCGTTGAGGTGAGTGATCTTCCTGTCTACCAACTGTACCTGGATGAACTCAAGAGACGCGCCGTTATTCCGCACGTTAGCTCACGGTGGTTGAACGCGGTCAGTGTGCACCTCACACCAAGCCAGGTTGGTTCGATCTCTTCCCTGCCATTTGTGAAGGAAGTTGTGGCAGTAGCTACATTCTTTCGAGATAACGAGCCGATGGTGATTGAGGCAAGAGGGCGACCAAGATCCTCGCTCCAAAAAACTGAAGTACTGAACTATGGCTTTTCCAGCGAACAAGACAGCGTCATTAACGTGCAGCCCGTTCATGCCCTTGAGATCATCGGAACCGGTGTCCTCATCGGGATGCTCGACACGGGGTTTCGCTGGAAGATACACGAGGCGCTGAGAAACATTCGGGTAATTGCCGAATATGATTTTATCTCTCATGACAGTGTAACCGCCAATCAAGCGAACGATCCAGCGGGGCAGGACAGCCATGGGACATCCACTCTATCGACTGTCGGCGGCTTTATGCCCGGTCAGCTCATCGGCCCAGCGTACGGTGCGTCGTTCATTCTCGGGAAGACAGAATACATCCCGACAGAGACACAGATTGAAGAAGACAACTGGGTCGCGGCAATCGAATGGATGGAGAGCAAGGGGGTAGATGTTGTTTCAAGCTCTCTGGGCTACACGACGTTTGATGACGGGAGTGGGTACAGGTATAACCGTGGTGACTTTAACGGACGGACTGCAGTAACGACGCGAGCAGCAGTCATCGCAGCGCGTAAAGGCGTCGTCGTGGTAAATTCAATGGGAAATGGTGGAAACACCGTTGGCTCGATCATCGCTCCTGCTGATGCGGATAGTATCATATCTGCAGGAGCCGTGAATTATTCTGGGGTTCTTGCCTCCTTCAGCTCGATTGGCCCGACGAACGATGGCCGCATTAAACCCGATGTCGTTGCGCCCGGTGTGAGCATCTATGTGGCATCGACCTCAGGGTCAAACGGGTATGGAAGAGCCTCGGGCACATCCTTCTCGTGTCCGCTGACCTCGGGTGTTGCAGCGTTGGTTCTTTCTGCACACCCGGAGTTCACCCCGATCCAGGTGCGTGATGCGCTTCGAAACACAGCAAGCCGAGCAGCAACACCGGACAACCTTTACGGGTGGGGTCTCATCAACGCCCGTGCAGCCGTACTTTCGAGGGGACTCGTCTTCAGTAACCTCCCGCACTTGTTCTACAACGACTCGCTAAACATCGTTGTCACCTACGCTGCATCGAATACCGGCGTTGACAATCTCGGGATGCGCTTGCAATACTCGCTTGATCGTGGTAGAACATTTACGTCGCTCCAGATGTCCCCGACGAACGCTCCAAGTCAATTTCTTGCCGTAATTCCAAAGCAGCAGCTCGGCACACTCGTCCATTATCATATAGAGGGTGTTGATCAAGGGGGGATCCGCCGAGCAAATCCCTACAATTTCCCTGACAGTCTCTTCTCATTCCGGTATGGAGACGGTGACACGAGTCGACTAACATCAACGCCGATTCCAATTACAATTCCCGTCAGCTTTTTCCTCTATCAAAACTACCCGAACCCCTTCAACCCGTCAACAACGATTCAGTTCTACTCTCCACAGTTTGCAGACGGTGAGGTAGCAATCTTTAACACACTTGGAGAAAAAGTAAAGACCGTTTTTAGTGGAAGGGTTCATCAAGGAAACAACTTTGCACGATGGGACGGTCGAGACGAGCAAGGGAAGAGGGTTGCAAGCGGTGTCTACTTTTATCGGCTCCGCACTCAGACATTTTCCGAAACGAAGCGAATGCTTTTGATCAAATGATGCAGACGCGATGCCCCACTTTAAACTCCTCTTAAGTACGAGCAGCCTTTTCCTCTTACTGGCAGCCATTGTCGCTGTTGCCTTATCGATTTTCGCGTACCGCCACACCGTTCCACCGGTTCCCGCAGGAAGAAAATATCTCCTGATAGTCCTTCGCTCCCTCTCGTTATTTCTTCTTCTGCTGCTCGTCCTTGAGCCGATTTTGAGGCTCGTCTGGGAAGAAAGCAGACCTCCAACGGTCGCGTTCCTTGTCGACAATTCAAAGAGCATGACGCTGACAGACAGGGGGGGTAATCGCGCTGAAACTGCACGGTCTTTACTGAAAAGCGATGAATTTCAAAAGCTCTCACAGGTTGGGAGAACTAAACTCTTTCGTTTTGCTGGTGGACTTGATGCACTTCCCTCACCTGATTCTCTTAGCTTCAGCGGAGGCGGCACAGATATCTCTACAGCTTTGAAGAAGCTGCAGGAGAAGAGTGAGGAAGAAAACATCCAAGCTGTTGTTCTCGTGACAGATGGAAATTACAATCTTGGCGAGAATCCTCTCCATGAGGCACAGCGTCTCGGTATGCTCATCTATCCTATTGGGGTCGGCGACTCATCTGAACAAAAGGACGTGCTCATCACCAAGGCGGTGACGAATGAAATTGCCTATGCAGAAAGCCGGGTTCCGATGGATGTCACAGTGAAAAGCTCGGGGTTCAACGGAGAGCGGGTGGAAGTCTCGCTCTCGGAAGGAGGGAAAACACTCGGGCAGCAATTCCTGACATTAAAGGAGGGTACATGGGAATATCCCATCAAGTTTTCCTTTGAACCCAAGGAGGAGGGGACAAAGCGATACACTGTGAGCGTCTCAAAGCTTGAAGGCGAACTAACGAGTGCGAACAATAGTAAATCGGTGTTTGTGAAAGTACTAAGAAGCAAGATGAAGGTTCTCCTCATTGCCGGTGCACCAAGTCCGGATGTTGCCTTCATCAGGCGCGCGCTGGTTGAAGATAAGAACGTTGAGCTCAAGGCGCTCGTTCAGAAGGGCATGGCGGATTTTTATCAGGGGGAATTTTCCCAGTCGATGGTGGGCGACGCCAACTGCATTGTGCTCGTAGGATTTCCCTTGTCGAATTCGCGAGCTGATGTTCTCGGTGCGCTTCAAGCTGAAATTCAGCAGCGAGTGAAGCCAATTCTTCTCATTTTAAGTAGGAATGCCGACCTCGGTAAGCTGCGTGCCCTGGATGTCGCACTGCCTTTCACTACCGGCTCAGCGAGGTTCGACGAAGTTTCTGTGTTTGTTCAGGTTTCTGAGAAGCAGCGCACTCATCCAGTTATGAAACTCAATGGTCCGTCAAATCCTTGGGACGCCCTCCCGCCGATCTACAGGAGCGGCACAGCGTTCCGCGCGAAGACTGAGGCGGAGGTGCTTGGGTTTGCCAAAGTCCAGGACGTGGTGCTGAACGAACCTCTCCTCATCTCTCGGAATATAGCCGGGATGAAGTCTGTGGCGGTCCTCGGATATGGAATCTGGCGTTGGAAGCTACTCACGCAAGCGACGGATCCTTCGAACGACGTTCTCCAGTCTTTCGTCAGCAATGCCATCCGCTGGCTGACGACACGTGAAGAAGCGAAGCAGGTGAGAATCTCACCGACCAAGGAAATATTCATTGGCGGGGAGTCAGTTGAGTTTATTGGACAAGTGTATGACAAGACCTATCAACCGATCGAGACTGCTGAAGTGAGAGTGGTTGCGAAGAAGGAAAACGAGATATTCGAGGCTCTTCTCTCCCCGCTTGGGAATGGACGCTACGAGGGAAAGCTCAATGGGCTTGGCGAAGGGGAGTATCAGTTTTCCGGAACAGCGATCTCCAGTGGTGAGCGTCTCGGTGAGGAGAAGGGGAAATTCTCTGTGGGAGCACAAGAGATAGAGTTTCAGGAAACACGGATGAACAAACCACTGCTCGAACAGATAGCCTATCGATCAGGCGGAAAGTATTTCGATCCTCAGAGCATTTCTCAGCTTGCTGATGAGCTGAGGCGAAACACTAGACTCACACCGAAAGAGATTATGCACGCAAGCGAATTCGAACTCTGGGGACTTCCGATTATTCTAGCATTTATCGTTCTTTTCTTTGGTCTAGAGTGGTTTCTCAGAAAGCAGAGTGGAATGCTCTGATAGAGCAACAGATTCCTACGGAAAGAAAAGGAATACCTATGAAACTCTCAAAAGAATTCATTCGCGCACTTCCAAAAGTTCTGTTGCACGATCATCTGGACGGCGGCTTGCGTCCACAAACCGTGATCGAACTTGCAAAGAATTTACACTACAAGAAGCTGCCGACAACGGATCCCGGCGAGCTTGCGGAATGGTTTCACCGCGGAGCAAACCGAGGAAGCTTGCCACTCTATCTTGAGGGCTATGACCACACTATCGGCGTGATGCAGACGGAAGAAGCGCTCGAGCGTGTGGCCTATGAGATGATGGAGGATATGAAGAACGACGGTGTTGTCTATGTTGAAACTCGTTTCGCCCCAGTGTTTCATACTCTGACGGGATTGCATACCGAAACGATTGTCAGATCTGTGCTGCGCGGATTGGAGCGCGGCAAGCAGGATTTCGGAGTGAGCTACGGATTGATTCTATGCGCCATGCGGAATATGAATCCAGCGGTTTCTCAAGAAATTGCGGAACTAGCAGTTGATTTCCGCGATCATGGTGTCATTGGTTTTGACCTGGCGGGAGAAGAGGGAGGATATCCTCCAAAGAAACACGTCGACGCGTGTCATTACATCCAACGTGAAAACTTTAACATTACCATTCACGCAGGGGAAGCCTTTGGCAAGGAGTCGATCTGGCAAGCAATTCAATGGTGCGGTGCACATCGGATTGGGCACGCCACAAGGTTGATCGAGGACATGAAGGTGAAAGACGGCTCGCCCCGAAGTATTCGGGGTGAAGTGTTGAGCATGGGGACGCTCGCGCAGTATGTTCTCGACAAGCGGATTCCATTGGAAATTTGTCTGACGAGTAACGTTCACACCGGAGCAGTAAGAAGCTTAGAAGAACATCCTTTTGGAATCTATTATCGGTACCGATTTCGAGTCACGCTGAACACCGATGGACGATTGATGAGCAACCTGACGCTGACTGATGAATACCAGACGGCCGCCGAGTTGTTTGGCCTGAAGCTCGAAGACCTGGAAAAGCTCACAATTAACGCAATGAAAAGCTCCTTCATCCCGTACAAGCAGCGGATCGCGATTATCTATGATGTGCTCAAACCTGGATTTGCGAAGGGTCGGAAGAAATCGGAGCGCAGAGGATCTTGACTGCAGCTAAGGAAATTGGACGCGCCGGGACACTGAGAGATACAGACACACACAGATTCTAGCCCTGCGAGTCGTTCAGCGCTCATCTGACCCTGCAGGTCATGGGCCGATAGGTTCATAGGCTCTTTCCGTGGGGTCCGTGTCTCTTACTCCCTGTTCTCCGCAGCAACATATCCGCTATCCTTAAGAAGCGACTATGGACAAAATTCCTGTCCACAAACTACTCTGGGTATCACTATTCGGGATCGCATTCGCCTTTGTGGAGACGAGCATCGTTGTGTACCTTCGCGCCTTGTACTATCCTGAGGGCTTCTCGTTTCCGCTGAAGGTTGTCAGTCAAGAGCATCTCGCAGTTGAGCTTGCACGAGAGGCTGCCACGATCATCATACTGGTTACAGTAGGTATTATTGCCGGCAGAAAAAGATGGGAGAAGTTTGGATATTTTCTCGCTGCCTTTGGTATTTGGGATATCCTCTACTACGTGTGGCTCAAAGTGGCTCTTAACTGGCCTCAGACTCTTACCGACTGGGATGTCTTGTTTCTGATACCTGTGCCGTGGGTTGGTCCGGTGATCGCACCGCTTCTCCTTGCACTGTTGATGACGTGTTGCGGTGTAGCGATGGTTGTGAGACTCGAAAGAGGCTTGCGTTTTCAACCCACGCTTCTTTCATGGTCTCTTTCGCTCATGGCAACGATGGTCGCGCTTTACTCCTTCATGTATGACTGTCGCGAGACGTTGCAGGGAAAGCTCCCCTCGTCATATCCATACGAACTTCTGGTCGTATCACTAGGGCTCTACTTGGCAGGTTTCCTTACAGCCTGTTCTGTTCGTGGCTACCCTGGAGGTCGTGAACTTTCTACGGGACCGTAGCTTGGCTCGCCGAGATTGGATTCTTACAAGTGGAAAATAGGAAATGGTTGCCGTCACCTCTTGCGACTATAGCGCCGTTCAGCCGACACGATTCCCTTATTGAGTGATGTGAACAAAAATTCACTATTGCTTTTCCTAAAACCCTTTGCTAAAATTCCACCGCGGTAAGCAGCAATTACTCGAGAAACAATCTGCGCTCAATAATCTTAGTAACTAGGGGCACGACGGTAAACTCGAGAACTTTTTGGGCACAGAGTTCAAGGACGACAAAGATCCTTTCATCTAAATATTGGCAATAGAACTGTGGAGGCAAAACAAAACGAAACTTATTCTAATGATTACTCTTGTAGTGGTGCTACTCGCTCTTGACTGGGCGGCACTCCACGACATCTTGAAAGGTGAACCCAACCTCTATGCGGAATATGGGATACTTCTGATTAGCATGATTGTATTTGCAATTATGCTTTTCATGAGACTAAGAAGAAAGGATAGAAGAGCAAGCGCCGCTTAACAAAGTAGCTCTGCTTACAGTCCCTTTGGTTGCTCCACCCAAATTGCTCCTCCAAAGGTGTCCACCTCAGCGGACGCCGAGGCGTCCCTCGGACATTTCGTAGAAACTTCTGAGAGTTCTTCCCTGTGAACTGGTTTGTCAGGAAAGAGTCAGTTTGCTCTGAGGCTCCGGGTTCTTTGGTCCCACTGTCTTCCAGGGCGGCACAAAGATCATTTGGACCTCAACTTTCTCTCTCGCACTTTGCAGACTCGAAAGAATATGAAGACATCTTCTCCTAATCGTCAAGCTCTTACAAGCGCGACTGCTGTACTCATTTACCTGTCTATTTTCAAATTACTCGTGCATGTTTTTACAAACGCATTCGCTTCGTATGGATATTTCAGGGATGAGTTCTACTACATTGCTTGCAGCGATCATCTCGATTTCGGTTACGTTGATCATCCCCCGCTCTCTATAGCTCTCCTCGCTTTAAGCCGCTCGTTGATGGGTGATTCATTGGTCGCTCTTCGCTTTCTTCCAGCGGTTGCTGGCGCTCTGACCGTCTTCATCACTGGATTGATGGTCAAGGAGTTTGGAGGAGGGCGCTTTGCAGTGCTCCTGGCAGCTGTGACAGTCATTGTCGCGCCTGCGTATCTCGGTATCAACAACTATTACTCGATGAACAGCTTTGACATCTTGTTTTGGGCGCTGAGTCTATACATTCTCATCCTCATCCTGAAAACCGAGAACCAAAAACTGTGGATGCTCTTTGGTCTTATTGCAGGCATTGCCTTTCAAAATAAAATCAGTATACTGTTTCTCGGTTTTGGTCTCGTTGTTGCCCTGCTATTAACATCCAAGAGGCGATACCTCCTATCGAAATGGTTCTGGATAGGTGGCCTCATCGCGATTACGTTAGTCGTTCCGAATATTCTGTGGCAGGTCGAGTATGATTGGCCAACTCTTGAGTTTACGCGACGAGCACAGCAATTCAAAGTAGCCTCGGTCTCTCCCCTTGAATTTTTCTTGGGGCAGGTTCTCCAGATGAATCCTTTCAGTTTCCCCATCTGGTGTGCCGGGCTGTATTACTTCCTCTTCTCGAGGGATGGGAATCGGTATCGCACCTTGGGATTGATCTATGTTGTCGTATTCACCTTTTTGGCAGTGCAAAATGCCAAAGTGTATTATTTAACCCCGATCTATGCGGTGCTTTTTGCATCGGGGGCAGTCCTCTTTCAGAGGTTTATTGAGAGGCACAAGTGGAATTGGATGAAGCCGGCATCGCTTACCTTGCTGGTTGTGAGCGCATTGGTCATTGCTCCACTGGCCCTTCCCGTGCTTCCCGTTGAAAACTTCATCCGCTACTCAAAAACTCTGGGAGTACAACCACCGACAGAGGAAAGACATCACTTCGGAGAACTTCCCCAGCATTACGCCGATATGTTTGGATGGGAAGAAATGGTAGCGACTGTAGCGAAGGTATATCAAAGCCTGTCTCCAGAAGATCAGGCCAAATGTGGTATATATGCTCAAAACTACGGAGAAGCAGGTGCGATTGATTTCTTTGGCAAACGGTACAATCTTCCTAAAGCAACCAGCGGACATAACAACTACTACCTCTGGGGACCGCGAGAGTACACAGGAGAGATTATGATTATCCTGGGTGGCAGGCTGGAGGATCATGAGATCGGCTTTGAAGAGGTTAAACAGGTCGCTGTGACGAAATGCAATTACTGTATGCCATATGAGAACAATCTACCGATCTTCATTGCAGGAAAACTCAAAGCGCCGATAAAGGAAATCTGGCCAAGGACGAGAGACTACATCTAAGAGAAGAGGACATAAAGCAATAGCAGCAAAAGATATATTCAACACTCGCATTTAGAAGGAGCTTTGCTCCTGAGAAATCAATCGATTGTCGAGAACGGTCAACGACTCCCAACGGGTCGTAGACGACTCGTCGAGGAGTTGTTGACTCGTAGAGGGCCTCTACAGAACTAAGGTTGAATATTTTTTCATTCCCACTCTAAGGATCCCCCGACGTGCGAAAACGCGCTTTCTTTATCTTCTTCTCGATAGTTCTAACGGTCTACGGTCTCATAAACTTCTACATCTTCATCAGAGGTTGGGTAGCCTTCCCTCAAGATTCATCTCTTAGAATCTTGTTCTTGGTTGTCTTCTTAATCTTTTCACTCTCGTTTATAGCTGGCAGGTTTTTGGAGCGAGTTGCTCTGTCCTGGTTCACCAACGCGCTGGTGTGGATCGGCTCCTTCTGGCTTGGCGCAATGGTGTATTTCTTTTTGATTATCGTAGCCATTGACCTCCTAAGACTCATTAACTTCATAATTCCATTTTTCCCATCATTTGTCACCGCCGATTATGAGAGGGCAAAATATGTCACAGCACTTGCGGTGATCGGATTGGTCGCTCTTCTTGTTATCGCAGGATACATCAACGCGCTCAAACCACGTATCAAGACACTCAGACTGACGATTCCAAAAGACGTTAACCCAACGAAGGCACTAAACATTGTCGCTGCTTCGGATATTCATCTTGGTACCGTAATCTGCAAAGCAAGGCTGGAGAGGATCGTCGAAAAGATCAACGAGCTTAAGCCCGACCTTGTGCTGCTCCCGGGTGATGTTGTCGATGAGGATTTAGGTCCCGTTATCAAACAGAATCTCGGTGAGACATTACGAAAGATAGAATCAAGATTCGGGGTTGTGGCCATCACCGGCAATCACGAGTACATCGGAGGTGTCGACGAGGCATGTCGCTACCTCGTTGAGCACGGCATTACCGTGTTGAGGGACAGCTCACTAAGAATAGACGATTGTTTTTACATTGTGGGAAGAGAAGATCTGAGCATTAACCGGTTTGCAGGAAAGAAACGCAAATCTTTGGAAGAGCTGATGGCGAGCGTTGATAGGAGGTATCCCATCATCATGATGGACCATCAGCCGTTTCACTTAGAGGAAGCGGGCAATGGTGGGGTTGATGTGCAGCTCTCCGGCCACACACATCACGGCCAGTTGTGGCCTTTCAACTTTATCACAAAGAAAGTATACGAACTAAGCTGGGGCTACAAGAAGAAAGGCAACACGCACATTTACGTTTCTAGCGGCGTGGGGACGTGGGGACCACCGATGCGCACTGGCAACAGGCCTGAGATCGTAAATATCCAATTGAGTTTTGGATGAGTCATGAGCGCGAAGGCCTCCCACGCACCGGAGATCGGGCGTGAGTCAACATCACGGAGTGAGGTCTAACTGGTTTTTGATCCTTTGAGGACCCTGGCGGGAAGCATCATTACTGCTTTGATCAACTCCAATAAGGAATCGACAGCTATTCCGATAATGCGAAACGGTAGTAGTAATATCCAGACAATTGGATAGAGAAACAGCGCCAGCAAAGCTAATGGCCAGGAAATAACAAGCAGAATCAACCATAGAATAAACTTGACCATTGTAATTCTCCATAGTTCTACTCTCCAATACGAGATTCACAGGTGAAGAGTTGCGTGGCTAGGAATGTTCCTAACCTAATGTGACGCCTTTGAAAAACAAATGTACCCTACGGAGCCCAATGATTACAGCTGAATCGAGATTCCTCTTGCATCTTCTTCTATTCCTCTTCACCCTCTCAGTTTGGACTCCTGATCTGGAGGCTCAGAAGAAGCAAGTTGAATTCTACGTCTCGCTGGACGGTAGTGACAACTGGTCTGGAAAGGAAGCTTCGCCGAATCAGAATCAAACTGATGGGCCATTCGCAACCCTCGAACGGGCGCGCGATGCTGTTCGAGCTCTGAAGCAAGACGGAAAACTATCCGAAGGCGGTGTAATTGTCTATGTACGCGGTGGAATCTATTCATTTACGAAAACCTTCAAACTTTCACGAGAAGATTCTGGGACCAGAGAGGCACCGATAATCTGGCGCGCATATCCCAATGAAGTGGTAAGCTTCAGCGGTAGCAGAGTTGTATCAGGGTTCGAGCCCATCGGAGATCCATCCGTGTTGCAACGAATTGACAAAGGGTGCCAGGACAAAATACTCAGAGCGGATCTGAGAGCTCAGGGGATTACTAACTACGGAGAAATAACGCCACGTGGTGGCCCTCCGATGGAACTCTTCTTTCAGGGAAGACGCATGACCATGGCGCGTTGGCCAAACTCAGGATGGCTGAAAATTGCTGATGTCCCACAAACGGGTGACACGCTTTTCAATAAGGGACTCGAACGTGAGAAGCGCTATGATGGTGTTCCTGTCGGAAGGCATTATGGAAGAATCAAGTATGATGGTGACCGGCCGAAGAACTGGTCCGGTGATAATGAAATCTATCTCCATGGCTACTGGACATGGGACTGGAGTGACTCGTTCCAAGAAGCCGAATCCATCGATACGTCGAAGCATGAAATAACCTTGCAGCAGCCACACCATTACTACGGTTACACAAAGAATCAGAGATATTATTTTCTGAACATTCTAGAGGAGCTTGATACACCTGAAGAATGGTACTTGGACCGTAAGAACGGGCTTCTCTATTTCTGGCCCCCAGAACAGATCAATGACAGAGATGTCTCAGTCTCAATGCTCGATGCGCCCCTGATTTCGATTGACAGCAGTGATTACATAACCATTCAGGGAATACGTTTTGAATACTCCAGGGCCAGCGGTATTACAATTACGGGCGGCAGCCATAATCTGATTGCTGGATGTACTCTGCGTTACCTTGGAAGTGACGCTGTGAGAATCGATGGTGGGTCAGAAAATGGTATCAGTAGTTGTGATATCTATGAAGTAGCACTCGGTGGAATCATCCTCAACGGCGGTGACCGAAAAACGCTGCCGCCGGCTGTCAACTTTGCGATGAATAACCATATCCATGACTACAGTACGTGGGTGCGCACAGGGCAGTACGCAATCGTCATCGATGGTGTGGGGAATCGTCTTGCACATAACCTTATCCACGACGCGCCGCATGAGGGGATATATCTAAAGGGAAATGAGCATATCCTTGAGTTCAATGAAATTCACCACGTGACTCAGGAAACGGGAGATGCTGGAGCGATCCATACCGGACGTGACTGGACGTGGCGCGGGAATATCATTCGCCACAATTATTTCCATCATCTTCAAGGACCTGGCCTCCACGGTGTTATGGCTGTGTACCTCGATGACTGGGCAAGCGGCTTTAGGGTCTATGGGAATGTCTTCTACAAAGCAGGTCGCGCAACTCTCATTGGTGGAGGTCGTGACAACGTTGTTGAGAATAACGTCTACGTACAATGTGCGCCATCCCTGCATGTTGATGCAAGGGGGTTAGGTTGGGCGGGCTATTACTTCGATGGAACAGATCGTGATCTCTTTCACAAGATGGATCAGATGAATTTCAGCAAACGTCCATATAGCGAGAAATATCCTGAACTGGTAAGGCTGTACGATGATGAACCGGCTGTTCCAAAGAACAACAAGATAATTCGTAATGTATCCTATGGCGGCAGGTGGATTGATATGTACGATTACTATGCTTATGATTTTTCAGTTGTGACAGTAAGAAATAACTTAATAGCAGATCCAGAATTGTGTAGACGGCGTCAGAAAGGGGAAAAAGGCTGGGACCCGTATTATTTGGACATTGATATGAAGGAAGGATATATCACGTACAAGTTTGGTGATAGAGAAATCATGGAGGAATTTGGAAACAACATGATCATAAATGCTGACCCCGGTTTCCTTGATCCAGCACATGAGAACTTTCAATTACGCGACGACTCACCTGCGTATAAGCTCGGTTTCAAGCGGATACCGATGGAGAAGATTGGACTTTATAGGGATGAGCATCGTATTGTTGTACCGAAATCAATGAGGTGATAGAAGATCCTCCTATCAACCGCAGTTCACTGCAAAGAAAACCGAGCCCCACTCCTGAGGAAGTACCCGACGAGCACACGATTGCCGGGAGCAGAGCTCCCTCAGAACTACGGCAGGTAATCACGGGGCGGTGTCGTCTGGATCTCGGGATTGGATATCTCTTGCGGGAAGAGCCGTTCCTGGCGGCCGATTGCCTCTCCGATGAGAAATGGAGACTCCCATACTCTGGAAATTCCGTCCCCCTTATTTGCGGTGAACATAATTAAAGTATATATTTGAAGAGAAGAACTTCTATGGAAAAAGGAAAAGGAGGGGTAATGCACCCCGTGTGTCTCATCATCCCGTCCACCACAGCAAATTCAAGAATGGAGGAGCATACGAACCAATGAGAAAGATCACGTTTGTAGGCATTACACTTGTACTGCTAACTCAGTTGGGATTGTCTCAGCTGAACACTGGCTCGGCAAGCCCGCCGATTGCGATGAAAGTTGCAAAGATTGACACTGCTCACGGTGATATCAAGGTAGATGATTACTATTGGCTAAGACAAAAGACCGATCCCAGAGTCATCACATACCTCGAGGCGGAAAACAAATACATGGAAGAGGTGATGAAACCCACCGAGGGTTTTCAGGAGACGATTTATAAGGAGATCCTCAGCCGTACAAAGCAGACAGACTTGAGCGTTCCGTATAAACTCGGCAGCTACTGGTACTATACACGAACCGAAGAGGGCAAGCAGTAC
>CAYHSB010000003.1:0-5051 GCA_964359185.1 uncultured Chitinophagales bacterium | reverse complement strand
CATCGCCCGTCAGTGAAGCTGGAAGGACTTAACCTCTTCAAGAATTACGCTGTCTTCAACGAGCGAAAAAACGGATTAACAAAGCTGCGGGTGCATGATTTCCGAACAGACAAGACGCAGGACATCGAATTCCCCGAGCCGGTCTACTCAGCCTTTCCCAGCAACAACCCCGAGTTCAACACATCGATGTTTCGTTTCAGTTATCAATCGTTCATCACCCCGAGTTCAATGTTTGACTACAATATGGACACGGGCAAGCGCACGCTGCTGAAACAAACCGAAGTCCTCGGCGGTTATGATCCAACACTGTACTATTCTGAGCGCCTCTCTGCGAAAGCTTCGGACGGGACGGTCGTTCCGATTTCCCTCGTCTACAAAAAAGGAATCAAGCACGACGGCTTCAGTCCAATGCTGCTCTCTGGCTACGGGTCGTATGGTGCTTCATCTGCTGTTACGTTTTCTATCCCGCGTCTCAGCCTGCTCGACCGCGGCGTCATCTATGCGCTGGCACACATACGCGGCGGTGGCGAGATGGGGGAGGTCTGGCACGACGAGGGGAAGATGATGAAGAAAAAGAATACGTTCTCCGACTTCATCGCGTGCGCCGAACATCTTATCAAAGAGGGTTACACGTCGAAGGAGCGGCTTGCCATTCAGGGTGGAAGTGCCGGCGGTTTGTTGATTGGCGCGGTGCTCAACATGCGGCCAGATTTGTTTAAGGTAGCTCACCTCGCCGTTCCGTTTGTGGATGTGATCAATACTATGCTTGATGCATCTCTCCCGCTGACGGTGGCAGAATATCTTGAGTGGGGCAACCCGAACAAGAAAGATGAATATGACTACATGAAAACATACTGTCCCTACACGAACATTGAAGCGAAGGCATATCCCGATATGCTTGCGACGACCTCGCTCAATGATAGCCAGGTAATGTACTGGGAGCCGGCGAAGTATGTTGCGAAAATGCGGGCCACGAGAACCGACAAGAACGTTCTCTTGCTCAAGACCAATATGGGTGCAGGACATGGCGGCGCCTCAGGTCGCTATGATGCGTTCAAAGAGCAGGCATTCATCTTCTCATTTTTGTTGAACCACCTCGGGATTACAAAGTGAACCAATGCGTGCTGAGCTCCCATGTTCCGAAGGAGCTCTGCTCCTGATGAAGCGATGAGAAGCAGGGCTACTCGGAAAGATAAATGAACCCTTGTTGTCCTTCTCGTGTCAAGAGTGTTAATGTCGGAGGTGTGTAATGAGGAAAAGCATTCCCGGAGTTGTTGAATCGCAAGTGAGCTGGATGATGTTTCTCTTCGCTTCGTTAATGGTTATCGAGGGTTGCAGCAAAACCCTGAATAAGATAGACGAGGCTGCCTACAGGAAAGAGATCGAGGAATGGAGAGAAAGACGCCTCACACGGCTCAAAAGTGACACTGGATGGCTTACACTTTGTGGGCTTTTCTGGCTTAAGGAAGGGGAGCATAAATTCGGAAGTGATTCTTCGAATGCGATCATCTTCCCTCCTAGTAAATCACCAAAGGTTGCCGGTTCGCTCTGGCTCGAGAAGGGAACTGTGCGGCTCCAGTCACGTCCCAGCTCTCAAGTCAAATATAAAGATTCTCTTGTCACTGCGCTGATGGTGAAATCTGACGAAGATGGTTTAGCCGATCCAACCGTACTGAACCTTGGCACACTGAGCTTCTACGTCATAAAGCGCGGAGACCAACTTGGTGTGCGAGTCAAGGACAAGGAAAATCCGGCGCGGATCAATTTCAAGGGTTTGGAATACTTTCCCACTGATTTGAAATGGCGCTTCGAAGCAAGGTTCGAACCGTATGAGCCGCCGAAGACACTTCAGATTGCAACCATTATCGGCACTGTGGAAAACGATTCTTGTCCCGGTGCGCTGGCTTTCGATATTGATGGGAAGACCCACCGGCTTGATGCGGTCATTGAACGAGGGACAGAGAATCAACTGTTCATTATGTTCAGCGATGAGACGAGCGGTAAGGAGACATACAGGTTGGGACGGCAACTCTACACCGCGATGCCGAATGCCGATAAGAAAGTCATACTCGACTTCAATAAGGCATACAACTGGCCATGCGTGTTTACGCCTTTTGCGACCTGTCCCATCCCGCCGCGACAGAATCATCTGCCTCTCCGTGTTGAAGCGGGGGAGAAAATGTATGCCGGGAGTGAGCACTGAAACGGCTGGAATGAGCTAGATTGTAGTCATTCTCCCCAGCAGTCACAAAGCTTGGGAACGGATCCGGTCGGCGTTTGCAAGAGAAATCGCACTTACACTTGTCATGAAACTCCTTCTTTCATATCTCAAATGTTACTGGAAGCTTGTCCTTCTTGCGCTCGTGCTGGCAACGATTAACCAGGTATTCTCGTTGCTCGATCCTCTGATCTTCCGTCACATCATCGATGAGTACGTAACGCGATTCAAAGAATACTCGTCCGGAGATTTTTTCCGTGGAGTCGGTGTACTGCTGGCAGCGGCAGTAGGTGTCGCCTTTGTGTCAAGGGTGGCAAAGAACTTTCAGGATTACTTCATCAGCACCATCACGCAGCGAGTGGGTGCTCAAATCTACTCCGATGGCATCCGTCATTCGCTCGAACTGCCATACCAGGTCTTTGAGGATCAGCGGAGCGGTGAGACGCTTGGGAAACTGCAAAAAGTGCGTGCTGACTCGGAGCGATTGATTGCGGTGTCGATCAACATCCTTTTTACAACATTGGTGGGCGTTGTCTTCGTCATGATCTACACAATTTCCATTCACTGGTTGATTGCACCCGTCTACTTTTCCACCATTCCGTTGTTAGGTTTCATCAGTTCAGTTATCAGCAAGAAGGTGAAGTCAATTCAAAAGGTTATCGTTGCTGAAACGACCGCTCTTGCCGGCTCTACAACTGAATCCTTGCGCAATATCGAGTTGGTGAAAAGTCTTGGACTTGCACAGCAGGAGACTCAGCGGTTGAATGCCACAACGGGAAAAATTCTGAAGCTGGAGCTGAGGAAGGTCCGCTACCTCCGGAGTCTCAGTTTTGTGCAGGGCACGTCGGTGAATGCCCTTCGTACCGGCATTCTGGGACTGATGCTCTATCTCATCTTTGCACAGGAAATCACCTTTGGCCAGTTCTTCTCTCTCTGGATTTACTCGTTCTTTATCTTCGGTCCGCTGCAAGAGATGGGAAATGTCATCAATATTTACAGAGAAGCGGAGGTATCGCTGAACAATTTTCAAACCATCCTTAACACGCCGAAAGAAGCGAAACCTTTCAACCCGGTTTCGCTCGGAAGCGTTACGACACTTTCTTTCGAGAATGTAAGCTTCAAACATCAGTCTGCTACGAACAACGCTTTAAATGGTATCTCGTTTAGCACAAGGCTTGGAGAAACAATTGCATTTGTTGGTCCGTCGGGTTCCGGGAAGACCACACTCGTGAAGTTGCTCGTTGGGCTTTATGCACCGCAGTCCGGCAGAATCCTCTATAATGGCTACCCCTCTACTGACATTAACCTCGATGAGCTGCGAGAACGGATTGGCTTCGTTACGCAGGATACTCAGTTGTTCTCGGGGTCAATCCGGGAAAACCTGTTGTTTGTCAACCCAAAGGCGACGGATGCTGAATGCAGGGAAGTATTGGAGAAGGCAGCATGCCAGAGTTTGCTGGCAAGAGCAGACAAGGGTCTGGATACGGTGATCGGTGAAGGAGGTGTAAAAGTATCTGGTGGCGAGAAGCAACGGCTCTCGATTGCACGCGCGTTGCTGCGCCGGCCAAACCTACTCGTGTTTGATGAAGCAACCTCGTCGCTCGATTCGCTGACCGAAGAAGAGATTAGCGAAACCATCCGTGATGTTTCCATGAGGAAAGACCTCATTACCATTCTCATTGCTCACAGACTCTCCACCGTTCTCCATGCGGATACAATCTTCGTCTTGGAGAAGGGTGGTATCATTGAATCCGGCAAACATGGTGACCTGTTGGAGCTGAAAGGTTTGTACTACGCAATGTGGCGACAGCAGATCGGCGAACGTGAAGACGGAAGTCTCCGGTTGGCCTTGAATGCTACGAGAGAGATGGTGAAGAATTAACGTCATTCGTCCGCCAGGTTCATAAGCTGGCGTTGCTTGGCATTTTGGCCTATTCTTCTCTCGGGCTGTGCCCTGAGAAATACCGTCAAGTAATGCCCTAGATCTCATCTAGTTGGCTCAACCTCCCCTCTTCATCTGTATACTAAGTTAGCTCCCTCCCGGTAACTTTCTTCCTGAATTACGTATTAGAGGTGGAAACGGGTCTTGCCGTGCTTAGGTTAGGCATGCAGGCAGCTGGCGTTTTACTAGAAACTGGAAACTGTATCCACCCAACCTTTTCCTAATTACCAAGTCTAATACAATAAATGGCTAATCTGAGCACGCTCAGTGATACCGAGTTAATTCGGTCCGCACAAAAGGGTGATATGGACGCGTTCGAGCAGCTCGGGTACCGCCACGACAAAGAGGTGTTTTCCATCGCCGCAAGGTATGTGAACCGTGCAGAGGATGCGAAGGACATCTATCAGGAAGTGTTTTTGCGTGTGTACAGAGGACTGCAGAAGTTTAGATTTCAGAGCGAGTTCAGTACGTGGCTCTATCGCATCACGACAAACGTATGCCTCACTCATCGCAATCATCGAAAAAAAAAGGAACTCTGCCACTGGATGGTATTGCCGATACTGTCCCACACCCTCGTGTACAAGTCAACTAGTGCTCATCCAACTATTATTTACTAATCCCGCCACAAAAGAAGTGGCGGGATGCTCATTCCAACAATAATTTTACCTGCACGTTATTTGGTAAAATTAGTTGGAATGGCACTAGATCTTCATAGAACACAAGGATCGCCGACGACCTGATCTTCAGTCTTCAAGAAGGAGAACAACATGAAAAAGCTAGTGTGCATTCTGTTTGTGCTCTTCTCAGCCAACTTTGCAATCGCGCAAGAGACCATCTATATTGGCCCCAGTTTCAAGTGAGCAGTTTTCTAGCTTAATTCATGATGTTCAA
>CAYHSB010000002.1:7255-29601 GCA_964359185.1 uncultured Chitinophagales bacterium | reverse complement strand
TGGCGCGTCAATGCAACGAATGCTGGAGGAACAAGTCCGTATTCTTCTGTGTGGAGTTTCACAACAGGATCAACTTTGGGTGCACCAGTGGCACCTACTCTTGAATCCCCCTCAGACGGTGCGACGGTGGTATCGACAAGCCCCGTAGCAAGCTGGAATCCTTCGCCCGGTGCGTCGTCCTATCAGTTGCAGGTCTCTACGAGCCTGAGCTTCTCAACCTTGGTCATTGACCAGGATGGAATTGGTGAAACCTTTTACACTCTTGATGGCCTTGCTCCTAACACAACGTACTACTGGCACGTGAGAGCAACGAATGCAACTGGAACGAGCGAATGGTCGAGTCTATGGGGTCTGAAAACCCCAGGCGTTACTGGAGTAAATGATTGGGGTGGGTTGCCAAGAGAAGTCCACGTCTACCAAAACTATCCTAATCCCTTTAACAACGGCACAGTCATTGCCTTTGAACTTCCGAAGACGGCATTTGTATCAATTGAGATTTATTCGGGCTTAGGGCAGAAAGTCGCGAGCTTAGAGCAAGGGACCATGCAACCAGGATACCACCGAGTTGCATGGGAATCTACCCTGTCTTCTGGCATCTATTACTACCGTTTAGTTATCGACGGTCGTGGGATGCCTGCAAAGAAGATGATCTTCTTGAGATAGGAGACACGGAGAGATCGGAAAAGAAGAACAACCGCTACACCCGTTTTGCCGCGAAGCTATGACTCTGTGAAGCTTAGCAATTTGTTGTGAAGAGTTTTTCTACTCACACCCAGAATTCTCGCCGCCTTTGATTTATTGTTTCCCACCGACGCAAGCGTGTGAACGATCAGCAACCGCTCAGCCTCCTGTGTTGAACTTCCAACCGGAATAGTTATGTGAGTGCGATTTGATGGCTGCGCTGAGATCCGTTCTGGAAGGACCTGCGGGCCCATTAGTTCATCCTGACAAATCACCACCGACCTTTCTATGACGTTCTTGAGTTCACGAACGTTCCCTGGCCACTCGTACGCGATTAGCATCTCAAGACATTCGTCTGAAAAGCGTTGCTGTGGCTTCCCATATTTCTCGCTGAAAAAAGATAAAAAGTGCTCCAGGAGGACGGCAATATCTTCTTTGCGTTCGCGGAGAGGTGGAATGAATATTTCGATTACACTCAAACGGTAGTAAAGGTCTTCGCGAAGTTCTCGAGACTTTAATGCCGCAGATATGTTTTTGTTCGTTGCCGCAATCGGTCTAATGTTTACGTTGACCTCCTCTTTGCCTCCCAATCTGCGAAATCCCTGGTGCTCAATGGCGCGGAGTAGCTTTGCCTGTGTTTCTGAAGTCATCTCAGCAATCTCGTCGAAGAACAACGTACCCTGGTCGGCCAATTCAAAACACCCCGCCTTCTTCAGCAACGCTCCGGTGAAAGCCCCCTTCTCATGACCGAACAATTCGTTCTCAATGACATCTCTAGGGAGCGCTGCACAGTTCACCGCGATGAAGGGTTTATCTGCCCTGTTGCTTTGCAGATGTATGAGTCGCGCAATCACTTCTTTGCCTGTCCCACTCTCCCCTGTTATGAGAATAGGGGTTTGAGATCTTGCAACAAGATTGACGGCAGATCGTATTTCACAAATTGCCGAACTCTGACCGACCAGTACTGTCTCCCCGTTCCCATTATGCTGAATAGCGTTACCACCAAGATCTAAGACGGACTGTTTACTTTGATTGACGGTACGCAGAATTGCTTCCATAACCCGAGCGTCAGGGGGATTGCCGACCAAGAAATCACTGGCTCCTGCCTTCATCAGCCGCACTGCATCTTCGACTCCGCCAGATTTCGCAATGAGAAGCATCCTTGTCGGAATATTATGTTTTTCGATAAACAGGAGGGACTCGAATGCCATCTCATCTACCGAATCACACTTGCAGACTAACACACGATATTTCCCTGTAAGGAGCTCCTCTTGTGCATGATAGAGAGAGTGTGCTTCACTCAGGGAAAAATCAGCACTATGTAGCAATTCACCTAGACGTAAACTCGATTGGCCGTTGGGTACGAGAAAAAGTATGCGGTTTGGCGACAAGGTAGATCACCTCTTCTTCAAATTGCTTGGAGAACTCATGAGTCTGTTTGTTTGAAAACTCCGGATAGCAAAGCGGATTAGAGAAAAAGGTCTAAATGGTCTTCATCCAAAAATGCCTCGACGCTCGTGTATTCCTTACACTCATTAGCGCGCAGATATTACACACATCGGTTCGATTAGAGTTGTTCCCCATCGGTGGTCGCTAGATATTTGAAGCTGAAGAATTCGCCTTGGATAAACCGTCCGGGTGAGGAAACCAAAACCTACGAAATGCGTCAGCTTTGTGACGAAGCTACTGATCAGGTGAGTCGAACAAGTGCTTCGAGAACATTTTTAATCTACTCAAATCATCTTAGATTGTCAAGTCTTCAGCACGGGTTCTCTAGCACCGGGTCTGGGAGGAAGGGCAAAGTGTAAAGTTTCTGATCAGTTGGTTTTCCAAGTTTCTTAGGCTGGTCTCAAGATACTATGGGCAATATAAAAAGTCAATAACCAACTACAAATTCTTTACTCTATGTGTAAGCATAAGTAACACTTTGACTGGAATCGTTTATCAGTGTCGACAGTTAACGAACTGGTTCAAGGTAGAACTTTAATTCGTCTCTGTAACTGTCCAGTCAGAAGTGGGTTGTCTAGTGAATTCCTCTTGACAATCGGGAACACAGACAGGTAGTAGCCGGACCATCATTCTTATGCATTCTGCCTTTGGACTTCGCGCCGTAGAAAACCTCCACAACGGTTCATGCCTGCCTTTACATTATGGAAAAGATATCAGAACCGCATAAGCCTTGTACTCAGCTGCCATTTATCGCTCTACAGTCAACGCAGTTTCAAAAAGGATTTCGTCCTTCCAGAACTACACCTTCCAAATGCTTGGTTCTCTCCTACAGCGAGGGAAAAAAAGACTTCCACCGAACAGAACACTGCTCATATGTTCATAATGCCATTGAAGGCTGACTTAGAGAGCATTTGTAACGGCATCTTCTAGGGGCAGGCAGTGCGGTGACCGGGGTACCACGTCACGTAGACTTCCCGGAACGCTCTTGGCATGCTCGTATACAACCGGTATCCTTCCTCGCACAGAAGATCCATCGACGGAACCTCAAATGCCTCCGCTACTATCCTCGCATGGCGGGAAATATGTGACGCCACCTATTCTAAGTATGCCGAGCTGGTTACCTGTGTCTCATCCTGGCGCTGGAATTGCGCTGGTTTGCATGTTTGAAAAATTCTTGCTACGTTCAAGGTAAGTGAGATAACCTACCCACTTCTTATCAGTTGGATGATGGAGAAAGGGAATGGATGACATCTGTTCCCTTTTCCATCTCCATTGCAGCGCTGGTGCGAACATGAAAGAGTTTGCAGACGAGCTGCGAGCCGCCCGTGAAGCGAAGCATATCTCCTTAACCGACGTTTCCTCAGCAACGAAGATTCAACTGAAGTATCTCCGCGCGATGGAAGAAGGAGACTTCTCTTTCCTTCCTCAGCCGTATGTCCGGGCATTCCTCCGTGATTACGCAAAGGCAATACATACAAATCCAGAGGAGAACCTCGGACAATATGCCGCCGCAATCGAAGCGAGAGCAAAAGCAGTAGAGCTAAGGCAACCTGAGCACGAAGCATCAGAGGCCCCTTTTCTTGAACACGACTTATCCGTACACCCTACCGGGGGATCCAGATCAGTTCGGCTTTCCTTTCGAGAATTACTGAGTAACGGGCCCTCGAGGCGAAAGTTCCTACCCACTGTTGCACTCCTTCTTCTGATTGCTGGTGTAGTTCTTGTAGCAAGCATCACGCGAAACAACAAGAAGGAATCAATCTCCGAGACACCATTTGAGCAGGTCATCAAAGAGAGGGAGCGCGCGTCGTCCGGTCAGCTGGACAGCTCGATGCCAAACCGAGGAGCCTTTTCAGTCGCTATGGTCCCCAGTGACAGCCTCGTCCTCGAAGGGAAAACATCACAGGAAGTATGGATGCGCCTCCTGATTGATGATGGGCCGCCAAAAGAATATCTGTTTGTCCCGAAGGCAGTTCGAACCTGGAAGGCCAAGGAGAAATTCCAGCTGAGCCTTGGAAACGCAGGGGGAATAAGTTTTAAGCTCAATGGAGAAGATCTTGGGACACTAGGAAAATCGGGTGCTGTTATCCGCAATGCTCTTATCACACGCAAGGGTGTTCAAAAATAGCCGCACTTCCGCCGAATTATGAAGGCTGCCTCCCGAAAGACTAACCATTCGGTTCCCGAGCGGATTGAGAAACTCCGCAAAGAGATCCGCGAGCATGACTACCGCTATCATGTACTCGCCGAGCCGACAATCTCAGATGCCGAATACGATAAGCTGATCCGCGAGCTCATTGAGCTCGAGTCAGCACATCCGGATCTTCTCACCCCCGACTCCCCCTCCCAGCGGGTTGGCGGTCAGCCGACAAAGGAATTCCCGGCCGTCACTCACAGCACTCCAATGCTCAGTCTCTCAAACGTCTACAGCGAAGAGGAGGTACACGACTTTGACAGAAGGGTGCAGACACTTCTCGGCCGCCAGCCCTATCGGTACGTTTGCGAGCTGAAATTCGACGGAGTAGCAATTAGCCTGAAGTACGAAGATGGGATCTTCGTCCGTGGAGCAACTCGCGGTGATGGAGTTCAAGGTGACGAGATCACGAATAATCTGAAGACCATCGGTTCCATACCGCTCCGGCTGCGGACAAACGAAAAGTATATGATGAACATTGAAGTGCGCGGTGAAGTCTTTATGAAGAAGCAAGATTTTGAGAAAATGAATCGGGAACGCGAGCGCGCTGGGGAGAAGTTGTTCGCCAATCCCCGGAACGCCGCCGCAGGCACACTCAAGCTACAGGATCCGAAACTTGTTTCGGCACGCCCGCTGAATTTCTTTTCCTACTGGCTTAAGAGCGACGTGGTTGAGCTGAAGGCGCACTCTGCAAACCTTAACTTCCTCCGCCACCTTGGTTTTCCTGCAAATGAACACTCTCGAGTTTGTAAGGACGTCGCGAGCGTGGTCAAATACTGGGAACAGTGGGAGGCCTGGCGCGAGGATTTGCCCTATGACATTGACGGGATCGTCGTGAAGGTCGATTCGATCCGCCAGCAAGAAATCCTCGGGAACATAGCAAAGAGCCCCCGCTGGGCAACCGCATTCAAGTTCTCCGCGCGACAGGCGCAAACGAAGCTGAAGAATATCATTCTGCAGGTTGGTCGAACCGGGACAATTACCCCGGTGGCAGATCTTGAGCCAGTCTTGCTCTCGGGGACAATGGTCAGCCGCGCAACCCTTCACAACGTTGACTACGTTCAGGAGCTGGACATCCGCGTCGGAGATACCGTCATTGTTGAGAAAGGGGGCGACGTCATTCCGAAGGTAAGTGGCGTCGTGCTCGCAAAGCGGCCGAAAAGTGCAACCCCTTACGTGATCTCAATGAAGTGCCCGGTCTGCGGATCAAAGTTGTACCGACCAGAAGGGGAGGCGAACTACTACTGTGAGAACTACGAATGTCCTGCGCAGGTGAGGGGGCGAATCGAGCACTTTGCTCATCGCGGAAGCATGGACGTCGAGGGGCTCGGAGAAATGGTTGTGGAACAGCTTGTCGAAAGAGGCTTCATCAAGAACTGTGCAGACCTGTATTCACTTCACAAACGGAGGGGCGAGTTGCTGAAGCTGGAACGATGGGGGGAGAAGAGCGTACAAAACCTCCTTGATGCGATTGAGAAAAGCAAAGAGCAGCCTTTTCACCGAGTTCTCTATGCGCTCGGTATTCGACATGTGGGGGCAGGGGTTACCCAGCTCATCGCGGAACAGTATCACTCGATTGACGATCTAAAAGCCGCAACCTTTGAGGAGCTTCGGTCAATCCACGAGATCGGTCCGAAAATTGCAGAGAGCATTGTTCGATTTTTCAGAGATCGAAAGAATATCGAAATCCTCGAACAACTTCGGACGGCAGGTGTTCGTCTAGAAGCAAGCACAAGGGAACTGAGGCGAAAAGGAGCACTGGTTGGAACAACATTCGTACTAACAGGAACACTCCAATCCCTAACCCGCGAGGAGGCGAAAGCTTTGATTGAAGAGCAAGGGGGAAGAGTGAGCTCCTCGGTGAGCGCGACGACTGACTACGTCATCGTAGGTGAAGAACCAGGTTCAAAGCACGATAAGGCACGAGCTCTGGGAATCAAGATCCTTGACGAGGATGGATTTAGGAAGTTATTGAATGCGAAAGCATGCTGATGAGCTTGCTTTTTTCAAAAAACTTTTACATCATAGGGCGGCAAGGCGATAGGACTGAATGTTTGACGCTGTTCGAAAGAAGCTCGGTGTTCTCTACACAAGGTTTTACTTCAAACATGAACGAGATGCAATCACAGATTTTACACGAGCGATCTCGAACGCGCGAACTGGTCTCTTGCTCTTGCCTGACAACGAGCACGACTTTCAATTCGCTCGATCGATTGTTCCTTCATTTCAACGGAAATTCAACGGGAATCGCCTGACAGTACTGGTGCCTGAGCATGTGAAGGACCCAATGCGAGATGTCTACCTCTGTGAGATTCTCCGAATTCATGAAGATGATATTAACCCTTTCTTCCTCCCAAAACTCCATCTCCGACGTCGCATCCAGGAGAAACAATACGACGTTGCCGTTGATCTCAACATCCAACTGCACCTTCCTTCTGCGTTCCTCTGCAAAGAGTCACGCTCGAAGGTGCGTATCGGCATTACAAAGGAGCTTGCCGACACTTTCTACAACTTTCAACTGAGGACAGACCCCACGGGCAGTGCGAAAAAGATCTACGATCACCTTTTCAACTGTTTGGCAATGTTTTAAATCCTTGGAGGACTTATGAATTTTGAAGTGCGGAAGAACGGTACCGCGACGATCTTCAAATTGAAAGAGCGGCAGCTGAACTCCTCCATCTCGGCTGAGCTGAAAGGTGAATTCCTCATCCTGTGCCGTCCGAAACTCCACGACCTCATTATCGACCTCTCCGAAGTGGACTTCTGCGACAGTAGCGGATTGAGTGCCTTGCTCATCGCCGAGCGCCGAATGCGGGACAATGGCGGAGTTGTCAAGCTGGTCGGGTTGAGGAAGAAAGTCTTCGACCTCATAAAGATCTCCCAGCTGGATCGTGTGTTCAAGATCCATTCGACTGTGCCTGAAGCGTTGAAAGCTTCGTAGAGTACGCGACCCTTCCCCTCGTGAAATGGTCCTTCATCGGGGTTCACCTCCCTGGATTACTCCACCGCCATTCTCTACCTTTTTGGCACCGCAGTGTTCCGTTTTCTCTCAGCCAACAAATTTTGAACCCGGGATGAGTTCTTCCTCGCGAGTAAAGGAACTCCTTTCGTTGAAGAGCTTCCGTCAACAAGCCCTGCGCATCCCAAGTTGGAACAGTCTGCCTAACCGAACAATCTTCTCATCCTCACCCTGACCTATCTGCAGGAGCTTCCGTTGGGATTTGCCATCCTCGACTACGCAATCGTTATTCTCTACCTCGTCGGCGTTACAATTGCTGGCAGTTATATAGCGCGCAAACAGCGTTCCTCTCGTGATTATTTCCTCGGTGGGAAAGAAATGGCTTGGTGGTCTGTCGGCTTTTCGATTGTCGCCAGTGAAACGAGTACCCTGACCTTCATCAGCATCCCCGGCCTTGCTTACAGAAGCGATATGCACTTTCTTCAACTGACTTTTGGGTATTTCATCGGTCGCCTGCTTGTGAGCATCATCTTCATTCCAGCTTACTACAGAGGAGATCTGGAGACAGCGTACGATTTTCTCGGCAAGCGGTTCGGAATCTCCTTGCGGAAATTTACTTCGTCTGTCTTTATTATCACGCGTGTGCTTGCCTCAGGCGTACGATTATTCGCAGCGGCGATTCCAGTTCATATAATCACAGGGCTCGATTACATCTCTAGCATTTTGGTCATCGGCACATTCACACTCATCTATACGTATCTCGGTGGTTTGAAAGCAGTTGTCGCAATGGACGTCGTGCAGCTGTTCATTTATCTCAGTGGTGCTGCTGCTTCGATAATCCTGATCCTGATTCACCTGCCTCAGGGATGGAGCGATGTCGTCCGATATGCAACGGCGGACGGAATAAATAAATTCGAGATTATTAACCCAAACTGGGGGAGTAGCATTATCGACTTTTTCTCCTCCCCTTACACTTTCGTGGGCGGCCTACTTGGGGGAACGTTCCTCACCATGGCGTCACACGGCACGGACCAGCTTCTTGTGCAGCGCCTGTTAGGTTGTAGAAACAAATGGGATAGCCAGCGGGCCCTTATGCTCGATGCGACGTTTATTGTTATTCAGTTTGCGTTCTTCCTTTTACTCGGATTGTGCCTCTTTGCATTCTATGGTGGAGCCCCATTTGAACAGCTCGGACTGAAATCCTCAGATGAAGTTTTCCCGAAGTTCATTGCCGAGAGCTTGCCCACTGGCATTGCCGGCCTCGTTATCGCGGGAGTCCTTGCCTCAGCGATGGGATCCCTCTCTTCTTCAATTAGCTCACTTGCATCATCATCATTCCTCGATCTTTTTAGAATGACCACAAAGGGAAAGTCAATTGCCGTGAAGAGTGAGTTGACCTGGTCAAGATCCTTCACACTCGTCTGGGGGCTCGCCCTCATTGGTGGTGCGATGCTCTTTGCAGACACGAAGAATCCAGTGGTGGAGCTGGGATTAAAAATCGCATCAGTGACCTATGGTGGGCTACTTGGGACTTTCTTCCTTGGACTCCTGTTCAAACACACGAAGCAGTTGGATGCTTACATTGGATTCGCTTCAGGCCTCTTGGCAATGATCGGGGTGCTGTGGTTTACACGGATCGATTTCACATGGCATACCTTCATCGGGTGTGCAGTAACGATCATCATTGGCAATTTGTCAGCCTACTTCACAAGGATGAAGACCGTCGGAGGAACTTGAGAAGACCTGTCGCAGATTTCTCATCCGCCTCGCCTGCCCCTTTGAACACAGAGAGGCTGTCACGCAAGCTATCGAGGGTTTCATCGTGGAGCTTTATTCGTTAAGGAGACATGCATTCTATGCATCTACAACTACTTGACTGGCTGCTCATCATCCTATACTTCGTGGCAAGCATTGCAATTGGCATTTACTATTCTCGCCGTGCAGGTAAAAGCACCGCAGAGTTCTTCCTTTCGGGCCGAAATCTCCCTTGGTGGCTCGCAGGGACTTCCATGGTCGCAACAACTTTTGCTGCGGACACGCCACTTGCGGTGACGGAACTCGTCGCGAAGAACGGCATTGCGGGCAACTGGCTTTGGTGGAATTTCGTCTTCGGGGGCGTGCTGACGGTTTTTTTCTTCGCACGCCTCTGGCGTCGTGCCGGCGTGATGACTGATGTTGAATTCATCGAGCTTCGGTACTCTGGAAAGCCGGCTGCGTTCCTTCGCGGCTTTCGTGCTCTCTACCTCGGACTGTTCATGAACAGCGTTATCATGGGATGGGTCAATCTTGCAATGGTATCCATCCTGGAAGGTATTTTTGGAATCCCTGAATCGCAAGTCTTTCTGTACGTTGGTGGGTGCCTTGTCCTTGTCGCGATTTATTCAGCCCTTTCAGGACTCTGGGGTGTAGCAGTCACAGACGCATTCCAGTTTGCCCTTGCCATGCTTGGAACAATCATTCTTGCAATAGTTGTAGTGGGCCTGCCAGAGATTGGCGGCATCGCTGGATTGAAAGCGAAGCTGCCTGATTGGACCTTGCAGTTCACTCCTGTTATTGGCAAAGGTGCTGTGGAGCTTCCAGCTGTTGGAGCAACGCTCGCGCTCTCCGTTGCTGGATTCCTCGCATACGTCGGCGTTCAGTGGTGGGCATCCTGGTATCCGGGCGCCGAGCCTGGAGGCGGCGGGTACATTGCACAACGCATGATGTCGACAAAAGATGAAAGGCATTCAGTCCTCGCAACACTCTGGTTCACAGTCGCTCACTACTGTCTGCGCCCGTGGCCGTGGATCCTTGTTGGTCTTGCGAGCCTCATTCTGTACCCCAACCTGGCCCCCGATGCAAAGAGACTCGGTTACGTGTACGCGATGCGAGATCATCTGCCAACTGGCTTGATGGGCCTCGTTATTGCAGCATTCTTCGCAGCGTATATGTCCACGATTGCGACACAACTGAACTGGGGAACATCGTATCTCATCAACGATTTTTATCGGCGATTCATTAAACGAGACGGCGAAGAAAAACATTATGTCTTTGCTTCTCGACTTGTCACGCTTCTCGTTATGGTGATTTCACTTCTCTTCACGCTGACCATGAGTACGATATCGGGTGCTTGGGCCTTTATCATTGAGGCTGGCGCAGGGCTTGGATTGGTTCTGATTCTCCGCTGGTTCTGGTGGCGAGTGAATGCATGGTCAGAGATTAGCGCAATGGTCGCTCCGTTCATCGCGTATGGTTACGTCAAATTCTTCACAACGATCCAATTTCCCGAATCTCTGTACTATATTGTGGCATTCACGACAATCGTCTGGCTGGCAACAACATACGTCACAAAACCGACGGACGAGGAAACGCTACTAAACTTCTATCGAAGAATTCATCCGGGAGGAATTCTCTGGAAGAGAATCGCTGTGAAACTACCTGAGGTGAGAGGAGATTCTCATTACTTCTCTCTCTTTCTTGATTGGATTGCTGGCATCGTCTTCGTCTATATGATGCTTTTTGGAATCGGAAAACTTATCTTTGCCGAGTACACCACAGCACTCCTTTTCTTCGTGCTCGCACTTCTCGCCGGTGGATTCATATCTTGGGACCTCTCGAGGCGAACTGAATAATTTTCTCTGTCATTGACCAAAGTTTTTCCAGGAGCCTCGGCCTACACTCTCTCAAACTTTCCTTGATTCTCTGGGAATTTCTTTCAATATTTATGAAAATTGCCAATGGAGTCCATGGAACGAGAACTGGAAGAATTCATTCGGTATCTCAGAGTCGAGAGAAACGCCGCAGCGAACACCATCGATTCTTACTCTCTCGATCTCAAGCGATACATCCAGTTCCTTCAGCAGCAGGAGATTCGTTCTGCCGAGAAGGTCGAGCGGACTCACATCATTTCCTTTCTCACGCTTCTCAGAGACTTGGGATTAACGGCGAGAAGCATATCTCGAAACTTCTCAGCCGTCAAAGCATTCCATCGATTTCTCATTAGTGAAGAATTCTTGAGGATGGATCCCACAGAGAATGTGGAAGCGCCAAAACGCTCGAAGAAGCTTCCTGACGTTCTCAATCCGAATGAGATCGAGCTCATCCTTGAGCAGCCGAATGTTCATCATGTGCTTGGCCTCCGGGATAAGGCAATCCTTGAAACGCTCTACGCAACAGGCATTCGTGTTTCTGAGCTCATTGGGCTGAAGCAGACGAATATCTTGTTCGACCAGAGAATCACAAGGGTTTTTGGCAAAGGCTCAAAGGAGAGAGTGGTCCCGATTGGTCGCTCTGCTCTACTCTGGATACGAAAATATCAGGAAGAATCGCGGCCGAGACTTGCGAAGCGCGGCGAGACAAACGACGTTCTCTTCTTGAATGCTAGAGGAAGAAAACTCAGCCGAATGTCGATCTGGAAAATTGTCCATCAGTTCAGCGTTTCAGCTGGCATAAAGAAGGAGGTCCATCCACACACGTTTCGACATTCATTCGCGACGCATCTCTTGGAAGGCGGGGCAGACCTGCGCGCCGTACAGGAGATGCTGGGACATGAGGACATTTCAACGACACAGGTGTACACGCACATCGATCGAGAGTACCTGAAAGAAGTACACCGGACTTTTCATCCCAGAGGATAAGATGCTTCCGTAAGTTGTTGATCGAAAGGAACCCCATTGCTCGACAAACTCTACATACTACCGATTCTCCTTTTTTCCGTCGTCATCCACGAAATATCTCACGGCCTGATGGCGTTGCGGTGTGGCGATCCGACGGCAAAAGAGATGGGCCGCATCACACTCAACCCAATTCCCCACATCGATTTGATCGGCTCCATCATCGTTCCGCTCTTCTCGCTCTTCGCGACAGGAAGGATCTTCATCGCGTGGGCAAAGCCAGTGCCTGTGAATCCACTGAACTTTCGCCATTACCGGAGAGATGACATCCTCGTCTCTGTCGTCGGACCGTTCTCCAACCTCGTCGTAGCGCTGTTCTGTGCAATCTGCGCAATTGTCCTGGTCCATGCCAGTACCTTGATGGGCAATCTCCTCCCTCTAGTCGCAGCAGATGGATTCAACTTTCTGGTCAAAATGTTTTATGAAGGGGTCTATCTGAATGTCATACTCGCTGTTTTCAATTTGATTCCCATTCCTCCATTGGACGGTTCTCACGTCGTTGCATCATTGCTCCCAGAGCGAGTTGGCAACCAGTACCGACAAATCGGCTTTTTTGGAATCTTCCTCGTAATTCTCCTGATGCGAAATGCCGCGTTCAGCAATTTCTTTGGAAGTATTGTGAGCACCATCGCCTTTCCGTTTGAGTCATTCATCCGTGCGTTGATCTAGCTGTCGAGGTGGTGTCACGATGGCAAGAAAACGACGGATGGTCATTTTAGCAGAGGGGAATTTCAGCCCGCTCAGGTCAAAGACTGCAAATGGGGCAATAGTGTATCTTCGCGATGAGGTCGTGGGGATAATCGACAGCACAAAGGCAGGCAAAACGGCCCAAGACGTCCTCGGCTATGGTCGAGATATTCCCGTGTTTGGAACTCTTGAAGAGTGTCTTCGCTATGGTAAAGAACGTGCGCTGAAAACGAATACGCTTCTCATCGGCATCGCACCCGCGGGAGGGCGGTTACCTGAAAGTTGGCTCTCAACTCTCAGGAGCGCGATCAGACATCGTCTCGATATTATTAGCGGCCTTCACACTTTTATCTCTGATAATGAAGAGCTGGTAAAGCTAGCAAAGAAGTACGGGGTGAAAATCAGCGACCTTCGGAGAATCCCTAAATCACACGAAGTGGTCGCTAAGGGTACGTGGAGAACACGACGAGCGAAAACGATCCTCAGTGTTGGATCGGATTGTAATGTTGGGAAGATGACGACAACGCTTCAGGTCCACAATGATTTCCTTCACCGAGGGCTAAAGTCTGATTTTGTTGCGACGGGGCAAACGGGAATGCTCATTCGTGGTAGGGGGATCGCAGTTGATTCAATTATCAGCGATTATGTTGCAGGCTGCATTGAACGTGAAATGGACAGATCAGAACGTGAAGGCGACGACTACATTTTCGTCGAAGGGCAGGGTGCATTGACACACATGGGATACTCAGGTGTCACACTTGGACTGATGCATGGGGTGATGCCCGATGCGATGATCCTCTGCCATCAACCCACCCGCCTCGAGGATGATTACGGTCTGCAAATCCCAAATTTGAAGAAACTCGTCGAAATCCATGAGCAGGTGATCAATATCTTCAGACCGTCAAAAGTGGTTTGCATAGGTCTTAACAGTATTGGACTCACTGACGAGGAATCAAAGGAGGCCGCCAAGGCTATCGAGGGAGAAACCGGACTGCCGACACTTGACACATTCCGTTTCGGCGGAAGGAAGCTCGCCGATGCGGTCCTCAATTACTTTTCGAACAATGATTAGGGGGGACTTTTACGTGGCATACTTTACATACAAAGAGAGCGAGTTGTACTGCGAGGACGTCCCACTCCGTGAAATCGTTGAGGAGTTTGGAACACCTCTCTATGTCTACAGCAAGAATCAAATCCTTGAAAATTACCGAACCGTCGACGCCGCGTTTGGAGAGGTAAGCCACCTCACGTGTTATGCATTGAAAGCGAATTCAAATCTCCAGATCTTGAAACTCCTTGCTCAAGAGGGAGCAGGGGCAGATGTTGTTTCTCGTGGAGAGTTATTTCTCGCGCGCAAGGCAGGTTTTCCACCCGAAAAAATCACCTATGCCGGGGTCGGGAAGAGAGACGACGAGATTGAATATGCTCTCAGTAAGTCAATCTCTTCCCTGAACATCGAGTCTGAAGAAGAACTCCGAGTCACGTCGGAAATCGCACAGCGACTTGGTCTCACAGCATCAATCTCAATTCGTGTGAACCCCAATATCGACCCCGAGACTCATCCATACATTTCTACCGGACTGAAAGTAAATAAGTTCGGGATTGACCATGAGCACATCCTCGAGACGTACAGACTCGCGAGGGAGCTTCCTAACCTGCGGCTCGTCGGGATCCATGCACACATTGGCTCTCAAGTCACGAGCACCGAACCGTTTGTCCGGACCGCAACAACCCTGGCGGACCTTGTGGGGAAGCTGAAAGCGGAGAACATCGAGCTTACTCACGTCGATATCGGCGGAGGAATTGGTGTTGACTATCATCAAGCGATTCTCCATGATCTATTGCCGAACGATGCCCCAGAAGGTCCACCGCCGCCAACTCCTTCGGCGGTTGTGAAAGCAACTCTCCCTATCCTCCAGCCAACGGACTGCACAATTGTCTTTGAGCCTGGACGCTGTATCGTCGCCGATGCGGGAATGCTGCTGACAAAAGTTCTGTATACGAAACGCGTTGGGAAGAAGAAATTCGTTATTGTCGATGCCGGGATGAACGACTTGATTCGACCGAGTCTGTACAACGCCTTTCACCAGATCGTTCCACTAAAGCTTCGGGGGGAAAACAAAGAGACTGTTGACGTTGTCGGGCCAATATGTGAGACAGGGGACTTTTTTGCCCTCGATCGGACCCTGCCAGCCGTCGTGCGTGGTGACTTTCTTGGGATTGCAACAGCAGGAGCATATGGTTTCTCCGAAACGTCGAACTATAACGGGCGACTTCGTCCCGCCGAGATTCTCGTCAATGGTGAGAAGGTTCGCGTCATTCGTGAGCGCGAAACCTTGGATGATTTGCTCTGACAGAAAGTGTTTCATCCCCCAATTGGAACGAACTAAATGAGAAAAACTGTTAATCTACTGGCAGAAATCAGGAGGAATACAATATGAAAAAAATGCTCTGGAGCTTGTTGCTTCTTTTATTCGCTTTCAATACAGACGTGTGCGCAAGCAAGGATACAGTCGAGGTAAAACTCGATGCAAAGGTTCCAAACTTTACCCTGAAAGATTATACGGGGAAGGAACATTCACTTTACGGCTATCTCAATCAAAAGGGTATCGTTGTGATGTTCATTGCCACACAATGCCCCGTCTCGAATAACTATAACGAGCGGATGGTCGATCTGTACAAATCTTACGCGCCGAAGGGCATTGCGTTTGTGGCGGTTAATTCGAACAAGCAGGAATCCATTGAGGAAATCACTGAACACTCGAAGAAGCACAAATTCGAATTTCCGGTCCTCAAAGACTGGAACAATGTCATTGCTGATAAGTTTGACGCGATGGTAACACCAGAAATCTACCTCGTTGACTCGACGGCGGTCCTTCGCTACCACGGAAGGATCGACGACGCGCAGAACCTCGCAAAGGTGAAGCAGCATGACCTTCAGGATGTCCTCGATGCTTATCTTGCAGGAAAGACTCCTCCAAAGCGAGAGACGAAAGCTTTCGGTTGTACAATCAAGCGGGTTAATTGAGAAAGAATAAATGAAAAAACTGATTCTCTTTTGTCTTTTACTCTTAAGCACTCCCATCTGGAGCCAGACGAGAACTGAAGAAGATAGCATCCGGCTACTTCCGATCAACGAAAAGCAGGTCGCGGCTCTCCTCTCCTCACTACGGGGAAAAGTTGTCCTCGTGAACGTCTGGGCAACCTGGTGCAAGCCGTGCGTGATGGAATTTCCACATCTTGTCAAACTTCAGAAGCTCTATGAAAAAAAGGGCGTGAAGGTTGTCTTCATTTCGGTCGATGAACGGGAAGTTGCTGAGACCGCTGTGCGCCCCTTTCTCCGCAAACAGAATGTGACGTTCCCAGCCTACATTCAAAACAGCGATGATGACGAGCGGTTCATTAATGCTATCGGCGCGGGGTGGAGAGGCGCTATCCCAACAACGTTTGTCTACAATCGCAAGGGAAGACAGGTCGCGACGCTGGTCGGCTCCAGAGACTTTAACACCTTTGAGGGCGTGATTAAACCGCTCCTACAGTAGCTTGTCTACGACCCAACACGTCGGGTCTATGACAAGCCGTAGGCTTGAAAAAGTAGAAGATTTTGGTTATTATGAATCCCACTGCGTAGTAGTGGGATTTTTGTTTTTCTATGAGCCAAGAAGCCGGCTCTGCCCCTTGGGCCGACGCATAAGGCTTCTTGTTTTTCTTGTCTGGTAACGCATGAAAAAACCTTTCCGTGAACGCTTAAAAGAGGGCCCGATTGTTTGTGATGGTGCAATGGGGACCGTCCTTGATCTCTATGATTACCCTGAACGACCCCACGAGATCCAGAACCTGAAGAACCCCAACATTGTCGAGCGGATCCATCGGGAGTATATTGAAGCAGGCGCTGAGATCATCGAGACGAACACCTTCTCTGCAAACCGGTTCCGCCTCAAAGAGTTCCATTTGGAAGACAAGCTTCGTGAGATCAATGTGCGGGGAGTGGAGATCGCTCGTCGTGCTGCAGGGGACAGTGTCTACGTCGCGGGCGCTGTGGGCCCCATCGGGAAGCTCCTCGAACCGATTGGGAAGGTCAAGCGAGCCGATGTTCGTCAAGCCTTTAAGGAACAGATTTCTGCTCTCCTCGAAGCTGGAGTCGATCTTCTCATCCTCGAAACGTTTGTGGATTTGCGCGAACTCGACGAGGCGATCGCCGCGGCCAAGGCTCTCACCGACCTGCCAATCGTTGCACAAAAAGCCTTCCCGGAGGACGGAGCAATCCTTGCAAGTAATTTTCCTCTCGAGGTCGTTGACCATATCATCCAGCAGGGAGTTGATGTCGTCGGTGCAAACTGTACAGTCGGTCCGCAGAGGATGTTTAGCATCATCCGAAGTATGTATAAAGATGGCGTGGTGCTTTCTGCCCAACCAGCTGCAGGTATCCCCACTCTTCTCGACGGACGTTCGATTTATCACACAAGTCCGGAATACCTCGCTACATACGCAAAACAATTAGTCGAAGCCGGCGTGACGCTCATCGGTGCCTGCTGCGGTTCCACCCCAGCTCATCTTAAAGCGATTGCTCAAGCAGTCAAAGGCGTTAAAGTCGGGAGGACCGAAATAAAGGTGAAAGAATCGGTGAGTCCCCCACCCGTGGAGACCAGAACTGCCCCGACCGCCAGCAGCCAATCAAGATTTGCAAGGAATATCGGCAAGAAATTCCTTACGACTGTCGAGCTGGACATCCCCCGCGGACTCGATATGAGCTCCGTCCTCGATGGTGCAGCGTTTTTGCAAAAGTATGGCATCGACGCTATCGACATCACGGACGGCGCACGCGCACGGCTGCGGATGAGTTCAGTGGCTATCTCGGTTCTTATCCAGCGGGATGTCGGCATCGAAGCGATGACACATCTTGCGTGCCGCGACCGTAACCTGATCGGACTCCAGGCTGAACTCATCAGCGCTCATGCACTTGGCCTACGGAACATCCTCGTCATCACGGGCGATCCGGCGATCATCGGTGATTACCCACACGCAACCTCTGTGTTCGACGTGGATGCAATTGGACTCATCCGAGCTGTGAAAGCAATGAACGAGGGAAAGGATCTGATGGGGAATTCCATCGGTGAATCGACGTCATTCCTCATTGCCTGTGCTGCGAATCCGACAACGGAGGATATGGACAGGGAGGTTGGAAGGTTAGAAAAGAAATTGGAAGCTGGTGCGAACATCGTTTTCACACAACCAGTCTACGACATGAAGACGCTCGAGGAATTCTTGAGAAAGGCCTCTCATCTGAAATTCCCTCTCATGCTCGGAGTTCTCCCACTCCGGAGCTACAAGCACGCGGAATTCCTCCACAACGAAGTACCCGGAATCAACATCCCTGAAAAGATACGAGAGAAGCTGAGGAATTCAGGTGAGCGGGCTGCTGCGGTCGGTGTTGAGCTTGCAATCGAATTCTTGCTTGAAGCGAAGCCAGTGGTCCAGGGTGTTTACTTGCTTCCACCATTCAAGAAGTATTCCATCGTTCCTGAAATCTTAAGTGCACTCTAGCCAATGTCCGCTGAACTTCAGAAGATTATCACCGATCTTGTAGATGTCTGTCACCGCGTGTACGACAAAGGATTCGTCAGTGCGACAGATGGGAACGTCAGCGCGCGGCTTGAGAACGGCAACATCCTTGCGACGCCTACGGCGATGAATAAGGGAATGGTGAGGGCGGACGACCTCATTGTGGTTGACCGTGAGGGCAACCTTGTCTCCGGTATGAAGCGACCCTCGACAGAGCTCCAGATGCACCTCTACATCTATCGGGAGCGCCTGGACGTTCAGGCCGTCGTCCACGCCCATCCACCATATGCAACCGGCTTTGCAACGGCTCGCATTCCGCTCACTGAGTGTCTTTTTCCAGAGGTCATCGTCGGCCTTGGTGCTATCCCACTTGCAACGTATGCAACACCTTCGACGAGTGAAGTGGTAGAATCCATCGCGCCGTTCGTCCCGAATGCTGACGCGATCCTCTTAGCAAATCATGGCGTTGTGACATATGGGACAGATCTTCTTGATGCGTACTACAAGATGGAAAAGGTGGAACACGCCGCACACATCACCTTCGTTGCTCGTCTCCTCGGGGGTGAAAAGCCCCTCTCAGACGTTGATCTAGAAAAGCTACGTAAGATTAGTGAAGAGAGTTATGGAAAAGATTTTGGAGAGAAGGTAGCATGCATCCCGTCGAAGGACGGGAGAACTGGATCACCCCTCTATACAGAAGAGGAACTTCGTGACATCGTGCGAGAAGTAATCGAACGGCTCGGTGGGTAACTGTTCCGAAGGTCCAAAGGCCGCCAGGATGGCCGAAAGGACGGACTCCTTTGGAGAACGCCTTCAGCGAAAGACGCCATTGAAATTGAACAGGCAATGAAGAGGAAAATCACGGTTGGTGTGATATTCGGTGGTCGTTCGAGCGAACATGAGGTTTCACTTGTCTCCGCAACCTCTGTCATCCAAGCGCTAGACAAAAATAAGTACGAAGTCATCCCTATCGGGATAACGAAAAGGGGAAAGTGGCTTAGCTCTTCGCAAACTCTGCAGTTGTTGAAATCAGGAAAGGGACTGGAGCAAATTCCTGAACGAGTTCTTCTTCCTGATCCAACTCAAAAAGGTCTCGTTGAATTTCGAAGCAACGGCGTGAGCGCAACGAATAAGCCTCTGGATGTTGTGTTCCCCGTCCTCCATGGGCCTTATGGAGAGGATGGAACAATCCAGGGGCTACTTGACCTTGCAAACATCCCATATGTTGGGGCGGGCGTGTTGGGATCTGCACTGGGCATGGATAAAGTTGTCCAGAAGCAGATATTCGAGAGATTGGGGCTCCCAGTGACGGAGTACCGCGCTTTCCTCTTCAAGGAGTACCAGAGATCTCCCAGAATATGGAGTCGTGAAGTTGAAAAGGCTGTCCCTTACCCGTGCTTTGTGAAGCCCGCGAATCTTGGCTCCAGTGTTGGAATTACGAAAGCTCATTCTCGTGAAGAGCTTCAGAAAGGTATCCGTGAAGCAGCCCGGTATGATCGGAAGATTCTCGTCGAGCGGAGTATCGAGAACGCCCGCGAGATCGAGTGTAGTGTGCTCGGCAACGACGAACCGCGCGCTTCAGTCCTCGGGGAAATCATTCCCTCTAACGAGTTCTATGACTACGAAGCAAAGTATATCGACGGCAAGTCTCAGATCATTATTCCTGCGAAGTTACCGGCCCGTGTGACAAAGAAAATTCGGGATATTGCCGTGAAAGCTTTCAGGGCCATCGATTGTTCCGGGATGGCACGTGTGGATTTTCTTGTAACGCGCAACCGATACAAGATATACATCTGTGAAGCAAACACCATTCCTGGATTTACTTCCATCAGCATGTATCCGAAACTCTGGGAAGCCTCTGGCCTACCGTATGCAAAACTTCTCGAGGCTCTGATCGAACTGGCAATCGAGAGACACCGCGAACGAATTCAACTCCAGACATCCTTTGACGCACGGAGTGATTGGTACAAGAAGTAAAAGGGTGAAACGATCCTGACTTCCAAGCTGAGACAGATTTGTAGGATTTTTACTGATCGGCTATCTCGGCGCCTACGTTTTCGTTGGCATCTTTTCGCTTCTTTCTAACTGCTTGCTAATGAAGGAAGAACTCAGTAATTTAGCCTTCAAGGAAACGAGGCACGTTGTCTAACAAAGGGACCCCTCATAGAGGAAATGAGATGAAGTGGTGGCAGCGGATTAAGAGAGGGCGGAAGTTTGGATTGATGCTATTTGTAGGGATTCCGATCATCGGCTACGTTCTCTTAAACCCTCATGGTATTATCCAGCGAGTCCAATTGGAGCTCTCTAAGCGCGAAATGCAGCAGAAACTGAAAGAGGCAGAGATCGAGCGGCAGCACCTTGAGGATCTTTCAAAGAGACTTGAGAGCGACAAGCGTACAATCGAAAAAGTCGCGCGGGAAAAATACGGGATGCTGAGAGAAGGTGAGACTGTCTACAAAGTGAACCCGAAGAAGTAAACAAGCCTCTTTAACCCTTTCACCATCTCTCCTATGGCATCCTCAAGAGACATCCTTGGAGAAGACCTCGCTTGAATAACACCGTCGTCGCGGTAGCTTTCTCCTGATCCTCCGCAACCCACACTCAACTTCTCTCGTCATGGAACTCTTCAGCCGGAAAGAGGCAACGAGGAAGAAAGCAAGGTTGTTGCCGAGCACCCCACTCGCGGAGCGGGTCCGCCCCACAACCCTCGACGGCTTTGTCGGCCAGAAGCACCTCCTCGGGAAAGGCAAGCCACTGCGAGTCCTCATCGAGAAAGAGGAAATCCCCTCCATGATCTTGTGGGGCCCACCCGGAAGTGGCAAGACCACGCTCGCTCGAATCATTGCAAACGAAACGAATGCTGAGTTCTTCCAGCTCAATGCAGTGTCATCGGGTGTCAAAGATGTCCGCGAGGTCATCGATCGTGCCGAAGTGAACCGTACACATCTGGACAAGCGCTCCATTCTGTTCATTGACGAGATCCATCGCTTCAACAAAGCCCAGCAAGATGCATTGCTCCACAGCGTTGAAGAGGGTGTCATTACGCTTATCGGTGCCACGACGGAAAATCCTTCTTTCGAAGTCATTCCCCCTCTTCTTTCTCGATGTCGGATTTACGTGCTTGAAGCCTTAAGCAAATCCGAGCTGTATGAGATCATCGAAGCTGCTTTGAGAAACGATCCGTTCCTGAAGAATCAGAATATTATTCTCCACGATCGAGAAAAAGATTATCTCATCCTTCTGTCCGGTGGAGACGCCAGGATGGTGCTTAACGGGCTTGAGACTGCAGTACAACTGGCAAAGCCGCGAGGCGAGGGCGGCGAAAAGGTTCTCACAAAGGTCCTGATCGAAGAGGCGTTTCAACGGAAGTACGCAAAGTATGACAAGGGAGGAGAAGAGCACTACAATATTATCTCTGCTTTCATCAAGAGTATGCGTGGTGGTGACCCCGATGCTGCAGCCTACTGGCTGGCACGAATGCTCGAAGGCGGCGAGGACCCGAAATTCATTGCCCGTCGAATGATCATTCTTGCTTCTGAGGACATCGGCAACGCCGACCCGCAGGCTCTCGTCCTTGCCACATCTTGCTTTACGGCCGTCGATTACGTGGGAATGCCGGAAGCGCAGATAATCCTCTCCCAGACCGCATCGTATCTTGCCTCCTGCCCGAAGAGCAACGCAGCAGTTCGTGCAATCGGCACGGCGATGCACGACGTCCGGACTCTTCCCAATGAACCTGTACCGCTTCACCTCCGCAATGCCCCGACGAAGCTCATGAAGGAACTCGGTTACGGAGAGGAATATAAGTACAGCCACAACTACAACGGAAATTTTGTTGAGCAACAATACCTTCCTGATAATCTTAAGGACAAAGTGTACTACTATCCAACCGAACATGGTGAAGAAAAAACCATCCGGGAACGTCTGTTGAAGTGGTGGAAGAGGAAAAAGCGGTAGGAAGGTGACTGGGCACTCGGGATCGTTAATACTCGTCGAAGTCAGACCCTTCTTGAAGAATCATTAACGATTGACTCATGAACCGATCTTAAGAATGCGAGTCAATGACTCCATGGAGCAATTGCGCCATCGGCGCATCATCTCGACAGAGTCCGTCGAAGTCTCGCGACCTGTGGTTGAGAACAAATGACTAAATCTCTATGAT
>CAYHSB010000002.1:0-7155 GCA_964359185.1 uncultured Chitinophagales bacterium | reverse complement strand
TGGCGAAACCATATCTCACTACAAGATACTGGAGAAGCTCGGTGAAGGCGGCATGGGCGAAGTCTACAAAGCCGAGGATTTGAAACTGCATCGCCAGGTTGCCATAAAGTTCCTCCCAAAGAGGCTCTCGAGGCACGGCGAGGAGCGTGAGCGATTCCTTCACGAGGCACAAGCTGCCTCTGCCCTCAATCACCCCAACATCTGCGTGATCCACGAGATCGACGAAGTCAAGGACGAGATCTTCTTGGTGATGGAATACGTCGAAGGCATCACGCTGCGCGAATGGGGCAGAAGAAAACTGGAGAAAGCGGAAGGCTATCGTAAACTTCTGGTGAAGGAAGCCGTGGACCTCGGGGTTCAAATCGCAGAAGGACTGGAACAAGCGCACGAGAAGGGCATCATCCATCGGGATGTGAAAGCAGAAAATATCATGGTGACGGAGGATGGCCGTGCGAAGGTCATGGATTTTGGCTTGGCAAAGTTGCGGGGTGTGAGCAAGCTGACAAGAATCGGATCGACGATCGGTACCTTCGCCTACATGTCACCCGAACAAGTGGAGGGCATCGAGACCGATCACCGGACAGACATCTTCTCCTTCGGGGTCGTGTTGTATGAAATGCTTGCGAGAAAGTTACCTTTCCAGGCCGAGCACGAGGCAGCTTTGACGTACGAAATCATGAATGTCGACCCTCCTTCGCTTCTCGACCCTCAAAGGAGCATCGATGCTGAACTGAACGGCATCGTGATGAAGTGCCTCGAAAAGGATCGGGACGAACGGTACCAATCTATGCGCGAGGTCGTTGTTGACCTCAAGCGGTATAAGCGGACCATGGAGGAGAAACGTCTCGAACACAAATCCGTTCACCTTGAACGCAAAACATCTCGCACTTTTCAGCCACCGCCGAAGCGTGGCAAGGCAATCGACTCTCTTGCGGTCTTGCCATTCACCAATGTGAGTGGCGATCCAAACACAGAATACCTCAGTGACGGCATCACCGAGAGCCTCATCAACAGCCTCTCGCAGCTACCGAAAATGCGAGTCACGGCACGAACCACAGTGTTTCGCTACAAGGGCCGAGATGTGGACCCAGAGATGATCGGGAGCGATCTCAACGTTCGCGCGCTCCTGACCGGAAGAGTTATTCAGCGTGGCACTACCTTAAACATCCAGGCTGAGTTGGTAAGTGTAGCGGACGGGTCGCAGCTCTGGGGCGAACAGTACAACCGGATGGTCTCTGATATTTTCCTCGTTCAAGAAGAGATCGCGAAACAAATATCCGAGAAGTTACAAATTAAGCTGACCGGGGAAGAGAAGAGACAATTGACCAAGCGTTACACCGAAAGCACTGAAGCCTATCAGCTTTATCTCAAGGGTCGATACTTCTGGAACAAGAGAACAGCGGAGGGGTTCAATAAAGCCATCGTTCACTTCGAACAAGCGCTTGCAGAAGATCCAAAGTATGCGTTAGCGTATGCAGGCCTCGCAGACACCTACAATTTACTTGGGGCCTACGGCCTGCACCCACCAGAA
This sequence comes from uncultured Chitinophagales bacterium, assembly GCA_964359185.1. Classification (GTDB taxonomy): domain Bacteria; phylum Bacteroidota; class Ignavibacteria; order UBA10030; family JAHEZR01; genus CAYHSB01. Next base: position 5,624 of record CAYHSB010000002.1, on the reverse strand, counting down.
GAAGCTTACCCAAGAGCAAAGACAGCAGCAACGAAGGCTCTTGAAATTGATGACACGCTTGCTGAAGCACACACTTCACTTGCCTCTGTCAAGGTGAGCTATGATTGGGATTGGTTGGGTGGTGAAAAAGAATTCAAGCGAGCCATTGAGCTCAACCCCAACTATGCGACTGCTCATCACCTGTATGCTATCGGCTGCTTAAACACCCTCGGACGCCATGCGGAAGCGATTGTAGAGACAAAGCGTGCCCTCGAGCTTGATCCATTCTCGATTGCCATAAACAGGAATTTAGGAGACGTATTGGTACTGGCGAAGCAGTACGACCAAGCGATCGAACAAATCCGAAAGACGATGGAGATGGACCCGAACTTCGCCCCGACACACTTTTCCCTTGGCCGTGCTTACGAGCGAAAGGGAATGTATGATGAAGCCATCGCAGAGTACAAGAAGGCGATCTCCCTCTCCAGAGATGGATTAAGCTTAGCGGGACTTGGAATCATCTACGCCGCCCAAGGGAAGAGATCTGAAGCGTTGAATGTAATCGATGAGTTGCTGACGCTTTCCAAGCAGCAGTATCTCTCACCTCATATCGTCGCTCAAGTCTATACAACCCTCGGGGAGACAGAACAGGCATTCGAATGGCTGGAAAAGGCCTATCAGGTGCATTCTGGAGGCTTGGTTTCTCTTAAGTCAGACTATGTTTGGGACAGCCTTCGCGGAGATCCAAGGTTTTCAGCACTCCTAAGAAAGTTGGGTTTTTGATAGATGGTTGGACAGACTGTTTGTTGTTGCCACAGCCCAGAAAAGTTGGGCAAGGGCAGGATGAACACGGTGTCTGAGGCCGAGCGAATCAAGTCGCACCGCATCTCCAATTCCTGACCGAATATTTTCATGAGTTACACGGCCCTCCAGAAACGCTACGGCTTCGAGAATCCATTCAAGCCCGATCCGTTAGCCATCAAAGCTCTTCCCTCCTGCAAAGGGAAACAGCTTCTGGACGTCGGTTGCGGTGAAGGAGCAGACAGTGTCTATTTTGCAAAGCAAGGCTTTAGCATCACAGCGATCGACAAGAATGCAGGGTACTTAAAACGGTTTCGCGCCTACTGCAGAGACAGGAGGCTCTCGAGCATCTCAATCAAAAGGAACAGCGTAGTAGATTATCGGTATCCTCGTAATGCTTATGATGTGGTTCTTTGCCTACTCGTTGTATGCTGCATGAAGCGAAGTGAATTCGAGAAGATGATCGCCCCACTCAAGCGATCAGTCCGACTGGGCGGCGTTGTCGTGATGTCGTCCCGCAATTACCTTGATCCTGAATTGAATGAATATCAAGAATCGGGGAAACCGGTTGAGCCAAACACGTTCAAGAGCAAAGAAGATTGCTGCAGCTTCCTCTACTTTATGGAACAAAATCGCCTGCGCGAAACATTCGATGACTTTGAAATCATCTACTATTTCGAAGGCTTTGTCCCCTGCAAATACGATGAACATCCGATCCATGGGGACTCGCACATTATCTGCAGACGAAAAGCCTGAAGGGGATAATTGATCCTTGCCATGCGTGACTATCAGCTTTATATAAATGGTGAGTTTGTCGAATCGGTCTCGAAGCATACGATTGACTCGATCAATCCTTTTGATCAAACCGTTGTTGCTCGCGTCTCGCGTGCCAGTCTGGAAGATGCTCGACGCGCCGTCGAGGCGGCACGCAAAGCCTTCGACGAAGGACCTTGGCCTCTGATGTCGCGGCAACAACGAAGTGCCCTCCTGAAAGCTGTCTCGGACAAAATCAATGAACGACAAAAAGAACTTATAGAGCTTGAGGTGGAAGATTCTGGATCAACGATCCGAAAAGCGAAGGAGGATATCTACCTCAGTGCGCGGAACATGAATTACTTTTCGAAGCTGGCTGCACTGGACCTCATGGAGCCGATTCAGGAACTCTCCAAGCCGGGCTTCAGTCAAAACTTCATCGTCCGGGAGCCGATCGGTGTTGTTGCAGCGATCATCCCATGGAACTTCCCACTCAAGATGGCAATCTGGAAAATCGGACCTGCGCTAGCGGCTGGCAATACGATTGTTCTGAAACCCTCCGAGCTGACTCCAGTGACGGCGATGGAACTGGCCAAGATCGTCCATGAGGTTGGATTTCCCAAAGGAGTTGTCAATATCATTCCAGGCTTTGGCGAGGATGTCGGGGAAGAACTTGCAAAGAATCCGATGGTCGACAAGGTTTCATTCACGGGGTCTACAGCCGTTGGCAAGCGGGTGATGGCGAATGCATCCGCCACATTAAAGAAATGTACTCTGGAATGCGGAGGAAAGTCTGCCAACATCGTTTTTGAGGATGCTGACCTTGAGCTTGCCGTCGATGGGGCAATGTATGCAATCTTCTATCACAGCGGTCAATGTTGCGAGGCGGGAACGCGACTATTCCTGCCTGAGAGGCTTCACGAAGAATTTCTGCAACGGATGATCGACAAAACACGTAAGCTGAAGATGGGAGATCCGAAAAACTCGGAGACTGACATAGGCCCGCTGATTTCCAAGAAGCAACAGGAACGAGTGCTCAGCTATATTGTTATAGGTAAGAGTGAGGGAGCCAAACTAGCCTTCGGTGGGAACATTCCTCCTGATCCAGCTCTTGCCAAAGGATTCTTCGTTGAACCAACGCTCTTCGTTCAAGTCCGCAACAGCATGAGAATTGCCCAGGAAGAGATCTTTGGCCCTGTTCTCTCCATCATCAAGTACAAGACGATTGACGAAGCCATCGCAATGGCGAACGACTCGATTTACGGACTCGGTGCTGGTGTCTGGTCTCGCGATAAAGAGAAGGCAATGGATGTTGCAAAGAGACTTCGGGCTGGGACAGTCTGGATCAACGAGTGGCATCTCATCTCCGAAAAAGCACCATTCGGTGGCTACAAGCAAAGCGGTGTCGGGCGGGAGCTTGGTATCGATGGACTGAAAGAGTACACTGAGACAAAGCACTTGCATGTCGACGAGGTGGGAAGCAGAGAAAAGAAATTCTGGTACGATACCGTGGTGCCTAAGACCTAACGTTAATCACAGAGTAGGGGCGTTCCCCAAACGGGGTCCTTTGGGCAATTGAACGCCACCACAAGGGGTGAAATATGATTGGCCAAACCATATCTCACTACAAGATCCTCGAAAAGCTGGGAGAAGGAGGGATGGGGGTTGTGTATAAGGCCCAGGACCTGAAACTCGACCGTCCAGTCGCGGTGAAATTCCTTCCAGCGCATCTCTCCGCCTCCGCAGAGAACAAGGCGCGGTTTGTTCAGGAAGCAAAAGCTGCTGCTGCTCTCAATCATCCAAATATTCTCAGTGTCTATGATATTGACGAACAAGAAGGAAGCATGTTCTTCGTCATGGAATACGTGGAGGGGGAAACGCTAAAATCCCGCATCACGAATCTTTACCTTAAGGGTGCGTCCGGCTCTGCGGGAAAATCGAGTGAAGGAATCCCTGTTCGACAAGCACTCGATTGGACAATACAGATTGCGCAAGGCCTAAAGGCTGCGCATGAGAAGAACATTGTTCATCGTGACATTAAGCCTGAGAACATCATGCTCACAAAAGACGGGCTTCCGAAGATCATGGACTTTGGGATCGCAAAACTGAGAAGTAGCACAGGTCTCACGAGGACGGGCACCTCCATGGGAACTCTCGCCTACATGTCTCCAGAGCAGGTTCACGGGGTAGCAACGGACCAGCGGTCGGACATCTGGTCTCTTGGAGTCGTTCTCTACGAAACGCTCACGGGCGAGCTACCGTTCAAGGCTGAACACGAAGCAGCGTTGATGTACTTGATCGCGAACGAACGGCCCCCAGTCCCGAGTCAGCTCGACCGAAAAATCCCGCATCCTGTGGATTCCATAGTGGGAAGAATGCTTGAGAAGGATAGAGAGCAAAGATATCAAACCACCGAGGAGTTGTTGAAAACTCTTCAAGAAGTCCGAGCCGAACTGGATTCAGCGACACACGCTGTGAAGACGAAAGCAATTGCCGTCCTTCCGTTCGATAATATTAGCCCTGACAAGGAGAGCGATTACTTCAGTGACGGATTGACGGAGGAGCTTATTGCAAACTTATCAAGACTGAAGGACATGAGGGTCATCTCCCGAACGACTTCGATGCAGTACAAAGGCACAAAGAAGGATATCAAAACTATTGGCAGGGAGCTTGGGGCGCGCTACATCATGGAAGGGAGCGTGAGAAAATTCCAGGATAACCTTCGGATCACTGCACAGTTGATTGATGTCGAGAGCGATGCGCAGCTTTGGGCCGAAACATACAAAGGAAAACTTGCCGATGTCTTCGACATTCAAGAACAGGTCTCAAAACAAATCGTCGATGCGTTGATGGTGAAACTCACACCTACGGAAAAGGTGGTGCTCACGAAACGCCCGACCCTGAACGCCGACGCATTTGACTGCAACCTCCGGGCACGAGATTTTCTGTATCGCCGAACAAAGAAAAGTGTCCAGTTTGCGATCCAGCTTTTCCAGAAAGCAATCGAGCTTGATCCGCGCTATGCCGGCGCGTATGCTGGCTTAGGGGAAGCGTATGCTAACCTTTATCAGAATTTCGAGAGGAAAGAGATTTGGCTCGACAAAGCTATCGAGTCAAGCCTGAAAGCTCTGATGTACGATTCCACTTTGTCTGAAGCCTACGCCGCCCTCGGGCTTGCGTACTTTCACAGGAAATCGCTCAATGAGGCGTTGACGGCATGCCAGAAAGCGATTGATCTGGACCCAAACAATTACATTGCCTATTGGATACTTGGGCGAATTTATCATACAACAGACCGGGATAGCGAGGCCGTTGATCTCTTCAAGAAGGTTCTTACACTCAATCCTGAGTTCCATTCGGCTTATAGTGACCTGCATTTGGCCTATGAGTGCTTAGGTGAGAAGGAAAAAAGTGCTGAGACACTCCAGACCATGCTTGAATTCTATCCGCGATATTTATCGCAACATCCGGATGATGCGCGGGCGCAAATGCTTTTTGCCAGCTTCTTAGCGCAAACGGGGAGAAAGGAAGAAGCGAAGGTTCAGGCAGCCAACGCACTCGAGCTAAACCCGACTGACCCCTTGATGATGTATAACGCCACGTGTTTCTACTCCCGACTGGGAGAGAAAGGCATAGCACTGGAAACATTCAAGAACGCAATCGCTGCTGGTTATGAAAACTACGAATGGATCAAACGTGACGCCGACCTCGACAGCATTCGCAATGAGACAGAGTACATCGAATTAATGAAAGGAAAGTGAAACGTGGACCAGTCTATCATCGGCCAGACTATTTCTCATTATAAAATCCTTGAAAAGCTTGGCGAGGGTGGAATGTCCCAAATTCGCCCACGAGTGCTTGCTCAACGAGTGGATGCGAATTTGAGGATCCCGATGGAGCGAAGCGGAATCGGGAGGCGTTGTCTATGATAGGACAGGCAATTTCTCACTACAAGATCCTCGAAAAGCTGGGAGAAGGAGGGATGGGCGTGGTGTACAAAGCCCAGGACCTGAAACTCGACCGTCCTGTTGCGGTAAAATTCCTCCCATCGCATCTTTCCTCCTCTGAGGAAAACAAAGCTCGGTTTATTC
>CAYHSB010000001.1:13595-33892 GCA_964359185.1 uncultured Chitinophagales bacterium | reverse complement strand
TAGCTAAAACCCCGACTAGGAATCCCATAGTCGTACTTCAGCGCGCAGTAAAGGATCCTCATGCTGATTCGAGACCCTTATCCTTTTGCTCTCAAGTTCGTTTCTTGTGCCGCACAACAGTCCGTAGTTCACTCCACGCGTTTTGAAGCTTCGAATAGTCTTCAGGATTCGAAGTCCTCAGACTTCTCACGCCTTCAACGAAGAGGGCAACACTGATACTTGAGACGAGGGATATGAAGGCGAAAATCAACACGATGAGGCGCTTCTTCGGTCTTGCAGGTTCCTCCGGAACTTGAGCAACGTCGAGAACGACTGCGCTCGCAACATCACGTTTCTCCTCGTACTTCGCCTGCTCATAGAGAGGGACCATGAGCTCATAGATCTTCTGTTGAACAGCAAAGTCGCGATAGAGTCGATAATACTCCACGCCTAAGTCCGGTAGAGTTTGGAGTTTGGCGTTAAGCGAGGCAAGCTCAGTCTTACTCGCTCTAACCAATGGATTCTCCTCACCGTAACGCTGCTCTGCTACACCGACCTGAACTTCCATCAAAGTCTTGGCTGCATAAAGCTCAGCTGCCGATGATATTGATGACTGTGTTTCCTGGGGGATCGAGACAAAGCCGCTCCGTTTTTGAAAATCCCTTAGGCGCTCTTCCGCTCTTTTCAGGTCCTCCCGATTCTCACTCACTCGCTTTTCGAGAAACTCCCGATTGCTTCTTGCCTCCTGGACATTCAGATCTATTGCGACCTCGTTGATTACATCAACAAAGTAATTCGCAATTGCAGCCGCCCTCTGTGCATCCCGATCGAACGCCGTTATGCTTATTGTCCCCTCTTCTCCCAACTTGAACGTCGCGTTGTCCTCCAACACATCCGCGGCCTTTGCTACTGATTTATCTGGCACCTCATAGACTTCGACCAGGTTGAACTTCGTTACGACTTTTTCCAACGCTTTTCTACTCTTAAGGATTGCCAGGTACCGATAAACGTCCTCGGACCCCGTCCCGCCCGTAATGCTTCGCAGCAACGGTATTTCCCTTTGAAGCGTTGAGATACCCCCAAGCCCGCCCAAGAGACTTCTTGACCGGGGAGGCATGATTGAAGTTCTCGAAGCGTACCACTTTGGAAGAAGAAGGCTGACGATCGCAGCGAGGACGGTGACAACCAGGAAGATGCTTACAATAAATTTCCGCCATTTAACTATGATACCCAGAACGTCAATAAGGGAAAATCGCTTTTGAGATCCGGCTACTTCGACAGCTTGAGATTTTGAGTTTGGATCAACCATTAAAGAACCACCTTTCAGAATATCAACCACTTACCCCTACACTATCTGGAATCTAGGGTCTAGTTACTTCTTCACTTGTTCAATCAAAACATATACCGTGGCGGCTGCTGTCACGGCGGTAAGAATGTCTCTGGCGATAGAGAAATAGTATGTTAGATCTCGTTCCGGGCGACGAGCAACGAAGATGGCGTCACCCTCCTCCACCGCTTCGTTACCCGAGCTAACCCAATTCTTGGTGCCGGCTTTGATAATCGAGACATTGCCTTTGTCTGCTGCTTCGGAAAACCCGCCAGCCCTCTCAATGTAGTATTTGTAGTCTGACCCTGGAACGTAAGTGACGTGGCCTGGATTAGCAACCTGACCAGAAACGTAGACCGTTTTGTTCCCTGACGGTGCGAGGATGAAGTCACCATCCCTAAGAGTAACATCCGCAGCTTTGACTCCGTCTATGAACAGCTTCTTAAAATCGACAGAAACTAGTTCCCTCTGTATCGCTGCCTCATAGTTGAAGTAATCTCGTTCTTCACGATTCATCCCACTGAGGCGCATCTCCGCTAGCCGTTTATAGTCTGGGTTTTGCATAAGTGGGTCCTGGGATTTTGTTCGCCGAAAAATTTTGCATTCAGCGATCGCAGCCTCAGGTGTAAATCCGCCCGCTTGCTCGATGATTTCACTGAGCCTCGTGCTGTCCCGTGTGATAGCATACTTACCCCCTTGTCGAACTTCTCCAGAAACTGTCGCGTTAAACTCTTCTCGCAGATGGCGCTTCCAGCGAACGAACACTCGGTCGTTGGGTTGTAGAGGAATGTCCATCTTGCCCTCCAGAACCTTTTGTGCTTCGATCACTCTTCGCTCAAAAGATTTGCCATCCGGTTTGAATCTTACGAGCTCTGTGTTCTGCAAATCAGCATCGGGCTGAGGACCATTGGCAATCTTGAACATCACACTCAGGCTGTCGCCCGCGTGATACTCGAAGCGACCGGGAATCCGCACTGCACCCTGAATACTCACGGCATTGGCTGAAAGAGCCATGCTCGGAACCACAACCATATCGCCGTCAAGCAAGTACGGATTGTAAGTTCCGTCTCCCGTCGCAAAATATCGGATAAGATCTACTTCGACGCTGTCTCTGTTCGCTCGGAAGAGCTTGATGTTTCGCAGCGAAGCTTGAAGCTCTGTCGGAGGTTCTGCAAAGGGGAACTTGGTTAAAGCCTTCTCCTCCTCGCTGCTCTTTAAGGGGTTAGGTTGCTCAACGCGAGAAACGGATATAATATTTGCCTGGTAGATCGCCTTGTCCACTCGGTCGACTGAACTTACGATATAGCCCCCCGGCTTATTCACGACGCCAGCAACCTTCACGATGAAAGACCGCGGCGAGACAAGCGTGGTCCCCACTTCACCTTTAGTGTACTTCTTTCGCACCTCTTTCGCGACGATCTCCTTCACTTGCTTAAGTGAGTGGCCTGCCACTGGGATTTCGCCGACTGTTGGGATGATCAGAGTTCCCTCTGGCGTCACAAGCGTGTTGAAGTTCAAGGGGATTTCGGACCAGATGTTGATGCTGATGACGTCAAGAGGCCCGACGATATAATGGGCCGGATCAACTGGCCCTTCAAGTGCAAACCCAGCGGTAAGTTGTTTCAGGAGATCTTCCTCCTCCTTACCAGGAACCGGCAGAGCTTTCTTTTTGCCTCGCTCCAGAAGTAGCTTGTCGTAGTATTTTTGGAGCAAGTCCTTCCCTTCACCTGACTCGTCGAACAAAAAGCGATTTGGCTTCGCGCGTTCGGCTTCTCTCTGAGCTTGATACAGCTGAGCAGTAAGAGATGTCGCAAATAGAGCTAAGCAAAGGAAGATTAATGCTTTCGAGATTCTTAACACTTCACGTACTCCTCTCTTCAGTATGGGCCCAATCTCACAGTCGAGATGACTTTTCCCTTCATCCCCTGTTCTTTTAAACTTTCATTACAATCCGTCTCCGAGACGGACAACTCTTGCCTTCACGCTATGAACTGCTCTCAAGGCATTCCGCGTGTCCACAATAAGCGTTGCACTTCTTGCGATGAGGGGATAATCGTATGTGCTGTGATCTGTTGTGATGACGACACAGTCAGCGAGCGAAAGAGTCTCCTTTGTAATCAGAGTCGACTTAAAGCGGCGGGAATCTACCTCCACCTCGGGAACATGAGGGTCGTTGTATGATATATTCTCTGCGCCGTCGAGGAGGAGAAGCTCCATAACTTTCAGCGCGGGCGAATGTCGCGTGTCGTCTACATCCCGTTTGAAAGCGACTCCGAGGATGAAGATCTTCGCCTCTGCCAGACTCACCGGAAGCATGCTGATCTCACGGAGAACCATATTCTTCACGTAGAACGGCATGTTCTCGTTCGTCTCTGCCGCCAAAGCGATGAAGTTTGTCTGAAAATCGTGCTGCCTTGCAACCCATGAGAGGTAGTATGGATCGACGAGGATGCAGTGCCCGCCAATGCCAGGTCCCGGATAGAACGGCATGAAGCCAAATGGCTTCGTCGCCGCAGCTTCAATGACCTCCCAGATGTCGACGCCTCCCATGCGATCGCACAGCTCTGCCAGCTCATTCACAAGCGCGATATTCACACTCCGGAAAATATTCTCCAGTAGCTTCTCCATCTCGGCCACCTTCGGACTCGAGACGGGGATCGCTTTTGAGACGACCTGTTCGGTGATGAGACAAGCAAGTTCAGTGCAGACCCTCGTGACACCCCCGACAACGACCGGTGTATTCGCTGTCGTGAATTTCTTATTGCCGGGGTCTATGCGTTCTGGAGAGAAAGCCAGAAAGAAATCCTTCCCGACTTTCAACCCCTTCCTCTCAAGGATTGGGAGAACATAGCCTTCTGTCGTATTAGGAAATGTCGTACTTTTGAGAATGACAAGCTGGTCTTTCTTTAGACCACCGGCAATCCCCTCAGCAGCAGCGAGTATGTACGAGATATCCGGCTCCTTGCTCTTTGTAAAGGGTGTCGGGACGCAGATCATCACGACATCGAGACTCGAGATGCAACTGTAGTCGTCCCGCGCGCTGAGGTGTCCTTGCCTCACAACTTTCGCAAGTTCTCTTGAATCAACATCAACGATATAGTTCTTCCTTGAGTTTATGCTCTCCACCTTCCTCTTATCGACATCAATCCCGACAGTTCGGAAACCTTTCGCAGCGTACCCGACCGCAAGAGGCAGTCCCACATAGCCGAGTCCGATGACGCCAATCGTCGCCCGTTTCTTCTGTATTTTCTCTCGTAGTGTCACGGGAAGTATGCTACCTTTCCTCATACATTTTGCGATAATACTCTCGATACTCACCACTGCGAATTTTCTCCCACCAAGCTTGGTGTTCCCGGTACCAGTCGATCGTCTCTTCTAGACATTCTTCAAAGCCCATTTGGGGAATCCAGCGTAATTCACGTTTGATCTTCATTGAGTTCAATGCATAACGGCGGTCATGACCCGGACGATCTTTTACGAACTTGATGAGGGTTTCAGGCTTCCCCAACTTTCTCAGGATAAGCCTCACAACGTCAAGATTCTTCTTCTCGTTTTCTGCACTGATGTTGTATACCTCTCCATCCACTCCCGAATGGAGAACAAGGTCAAGAGAAATGCAATGATCGCGGACGTGCAGCCAGTCCCTAACCTGAAGCCCATCTCCATAAATGGGTAAGGGGATATCGTTGATGGCGTTTGAGATCATCAACGGGATGAGCTTTTCAGGGAATTGAAAGGGCCCGTAGTTGTTCGAGGAACGCGTGATTACAACGGGGGTACCGAACGTGCGGTAATACGAGAGTGCAAGCAGGTCAGCCGATGCTTTGCTGGCAGCATAGGGACTGCTCGGATTAAGGGGTGTTTCTTCAGTAAACTTTCCTGACGGGGGAGCTGAGCCATAGACTTCGTCTGTAGAAACTTGAAGAAACTTCCCGACAGATAGATCTCTAGTGACCTCAAGGAGTACATGCGTGCCTACATAGTTCGTCTCTATGAATGGTGCTACGCTGAGAATGCTACGGTCGACATGGGATTCAGCTGCGAAGTTCAGAATAGCATCGATCTGGTGTTGCCTGACGATCGATTCGACCAGCGGCTGGTCGACAATGTCCCCCTTGACAAAATGATAGCGTGGATTGCTCTCAACATCCTTCAGGTTTTCCAGGTTGCCAGCGTAGGTAAGCTTGTCAAGATTTACCACTCCATAAGAGGGGTGGGTCTCAAGCACATAGCGTATGAAGTTGCTACCGATAAAGCCTGCGCCGCCTGTAACGAGGAGGTTTTGCATCCGTCGCCCGACCTCAGCTAGTCAATCTGAAATATTGTGTTTCGATCGCTTTCATGTCGTATCTCATCGACTTTGTCCTTCCGTCCGGGCCCACCGTAGAGCCGGTTCGGGCAATTGATAACCATGCCTGGTACATTCCCTACATTCTTGTATGCGTGAACCACTCCCGCCGGGACAAGAACTGCCTTCGGCGACTTCTCGCCCGCCTCGAGCACCATCCTGTGTCTGAACGAGGTCGAATCCTTTCGATTGTCCCAGAGGTAGATCCGAAACGTCGATGGACCAAGGAAACAAAAGTAATCAGCCTGATTTTGATGCTCGTGCGGTCCCCTAGCAACCCCCACATCCGTCATGGAAACATATGCCATTTGAGGAAGGAATTCTGGCAAAAGTTCGTCGGCACGAAAGAGCTCAGCGAGCCACCCCCGCTGGTCGGGATGTATCGTCAAGTCCTTAACCACTGCGCCTGTTATTGCCCCCTCAAGAAACATCTCTTCACCAACAAGAATATAAAACGTGAAGGCAATTTACGAAACGAGGCACCGAAAGTCAATTGTGCTTTTCTTTCAAGAACCCCGCTAAGTGCAAGGATAACAACGGAATGAGAAGAACTAACTGACGAGCACCGAGAAATTACGGTATCAATTCGGTAGGACTACATCCTTTCTGGGCTGGACTCCACAGCGTTCTACACAATGGCAACAATAATGTAGGAAACAGCGGGAAAAAAGTCAATAGGAATCTAGAAGAGCTAGCGGAGGCACATCACATGCGTTCAGGTGCAGATATCCCAAGAATCCTGAACCCGTTGGCGAGTACAGTACGAGTGGCGAGACAGAGCGTGAGTCTCGCGAGAGTCAACTTCTCGTCTTGTGTCACCACCCGGTGCATGTGGTAGAATTTGTGAAACGCCGTTGCGACGTCGTTCAGATAATCACTAAGAAGATGCGGCTCGAAGCTCAAAGCACATGATTCGACCACCTCGGGGAACTCGAGGAGCAATTTGATCAATGCAAATTCCTCTTGCTCTCTCAAGGGGGCAAGGGTGTCAGAAGTTAGGCGAAGCTCTGTGAGGTCTCCAAGGTCGTAGCCGAACTCTCTTGCTGCTTCCCCAGCAAACCGGAGGATGCTAGCAATTCTTGCGTGCGCATACTGGAGATAGTAGACAGGATTTTCCTCAGACTGTTTTTTCGCTAGGCTGAGGTCGAAATTCAGATGGCTCCCGATGCTTCGCATTAGGAAGAAGAAGCGTACGGCGTCCGGGCCTACCTCGTCGATGAGATCGTCCAAGGTAACAAACGTGGCCCGGCGTGTCGACATCTTCACAACGACCCCATCCTGAAGAAGAGTTACAAATTGATGGATGAGTACCTTGATGCGATCCGTATCGTACCCAAGCGCCTTGAGTCCGGCGAGCACGTCTGGATACGATGCAAGATGGTCAGCACCGAAGATGTCGACGATGAGCTCAAATCCGCGTTTGAACTTCTCACGGTGATACGCAATATCTGGGAGACGATAGGTTGGTTCTCCCGTGCTCTTCACGATCACTTTGTCCTTCTCGCCGCCAAAGGCAGACGCTCTAAACCACACAGCCCCGTCACCATCATAGGCAAACCCACGATCTCGGAGTTCTTCAATGACTTCGCTCACGTTTCCAGTTTCGTAGAGCGTGTTTTCATTGTAGAAGACATCGAAATGAATACCCAGGCGAGCACACGTCTTCTTAATGTCATCAAAAATCTCTGTCTCTGCTCTGTGTTTGAAAAGGCCCTCCGGGCTCTCGTTCTGAAGAGTGTCGCCGAACTCATCGAAGAGACGCTTAGCAATCTCTCGAATATACTCACCCTGATAATAGTCGTCTGGAAACTCAATTTTCTGACCGAGCAGTTCCATGTATCGGAGCCGTACCGAGTCGCCGAGTATGCGCATCTGGCGGCCGGCGTTGTTAAAGTAATATTCCCGCGTGACATCATGCCCGGTCCACTGGAGGAGGTTCGCGATTGTGTCGCCAAAGACGCCGCCCCGACCGTGGCCCACGGTCAGGGGACCTGTTGGGTTTGCGCTCACGAATTCCACCTGCGTCTTCTTTCTTCCACCCACTGATGATCGCCCGAATGACGGACCTTTCTCGACGATAGCACCAAGCTCCTGGAGGTAAAAACGGCCAGTAAACCAGACGTTGATGAATCCCGGCACCGCGATTTCAACCTTTTCGACAAACTCCCTTTCGAGATCAAGGTTGTGCACGATTTCGGTCGCAACTTGCCTCGGACTCTTCCTGAGATCTTTCGCGAGGAGCATTGCCACATTCGTCGTGAGGTGTCCATGCTCAGGAAGTCGGGGTTTCTCAAACGTGACGCGTATTCCGTCAGAGTACCCGAGCGCTTTCACTGCTTTCTCAAATTTTTTCTCCAAGTACTGTTTCATGTGGACAGCTTCTTTCTGCTCCTCTTGACTCCCGGGCTCGCCATCTTCTTTGGTTTGTCTTCAACGTACTCGAAATGTGCATCACCCCAGAGGCGCTCAAGGTTATAGAATGTTCGGATTTCCTTGCGGAAGATGTGCGCAACCACATCGACGTAGTCAAGGAGCACCCAATTGAGATGAGAGTAGCCTTCGTTATGCCAGACCGCGTGACCCAGCTTCTCCATGCCACTCGAGATCGCATCAGCAATGGCTTTGACGTGTGTATCCGAATCGGCTGAGCAAATTACAAAGAAATCAGTGATCGAAGTGACCTTCCGCAGATCAGTGATAACGACATCGGACGCCTTCTTCATAAGTGCAAACTGTGCAATCTTGTGCGCTAGGGTCTTCGCGGTCACACCATTCTCCCTTTCAAAGTGATTTCTGGGTTGCCAACGCTCTCAGTGAACTCGCGAGAGAAGATCTGTCTCTGACGATGATTCGCCCCAACTGCCGCCTCGATCAACAAGATGTCAATTTGGATTTGAACCAATCGATTGGGATGCTGAAGAGAGGAGTTACTGCTTGCGGGGTGACTACAATTCTGTCGAGATGACCTTCTCGAGTTTCTAACGGCTCCGATCTTCGATATCACCTTTGCGAGCTCTTCAATCTACCATCATTCACTTTATCAGTGATAAAAAAACCGAACCCCACTCTGGTCCGAGGTTGGTTCGGTTATTTCGAGGATTCCAATCTGCGTTGGTCGTAGACAAGACAAACGACCGCGTGGACTTCAGACTTCTCAGCGATAGAAGTCGGAGCCTTGATAAAACGGACTGTAGTAATAGGGTGAATTGTAGCCCCAGTACGGAGAGAAGGGCACCTGCCGGTATTGCAATTGAATAATCATGTTGTCGAACGGCCGGTAGTTGACTTCCGCTCGATTAATGAAGAGTTTGTTCAGGTCGTTCTGATACTGCTTGCCAAACGAGTTAAAGGGAGAATGCATTAGGCTGACATCGAGGCGAACATCGAGCGGGTCTGAGACCTTGTAGAACATGCTGTTTGTGTACATTCCCACACCGACGTTTCTTCCTGACATGAGCATATAAGAGAATGAATAGCTGTGACGCATCATGAAATTCTCAGGTTTGAAGAAGCCTAGGAAGCTGCCGGAACCCTCAGGACGAATCATGGACTCTGCCACCCGCGGCTTTTCCTCAGTCTGGGATTTGAATTGCGCAGCTGCACTTCCGTACAGCAGAGAAACACCGAGGGCAACAATGACGAGCATCGACAGTTTCATTTCCCAAGCTCCTCTCTCGACGGTTATGATCAATGGCCTGCCAGATAATACCAAAATTCAGGGTGAATGTCAATAGCCTGAGACAGCGCTCACGCTTCAAGACCGCGACTAGTCTCGGGACCTTCTGGTCAAGGACAAAGCTTTCGAATACGCCCTTCGTGCCTCCATTAGCTCCTCCGGAGTGTTGACTCCCCGCACTTCATGTGGGTCCTTTGCTTTCACCGCAGAGACGGACAGCCCCTTCTTCCAAAAGTCTTCAAATACATCCGTCAGATAATACTCATTCTGAACATTGTGCGCGTGAAGAGTTCTTAATGCATGGAAGAGCTCCACTTTCTCAAACACATAAATCCCTGAATTAATTTCCTTCACTAACTTCTCATTCTTGTCGGCATCCCGGTCCTCTACAATCCTCTCTACAGAGCCATTCTTCTGACGAAGAATACGTCCATAACCGCTGGCATTCTGAACTTCGGCTGTCAGGATCGTGGCGACCGCTCGGGATGCACGGTGTTTGCTAATCAATTTCAGCAGTGTCTCCTCGCTCAGTCGCGGAACATCACCGGAGAGCACGAGAACATCGTCCACAAATCCCTCGAGTTCTCCCTCCGCCTGAAGAACCGCGTGCCCTGTCCCAAGCTGCTCGCGTTGTTCAACGAACGTAACGCGGGGCCCAAATTTCCCAGCAACATGTTTCACCACCAAGTCTCGCTGATGTCCCACGACAACAATGGTTTTTGAAGAATCGAGTTTCAAAGCAAGACTAACCACGTAGTCTATCATTGGTCTTCCATCCACTTGGTAGAGAACCTTTGCGATCTCAGGGTTTTTCATGCGTTTCCCCTTGCCCGCGGCTATGATTACCGTAGCGAGAGGTTTTCTGTCCATGTTCTCATTCCTCAGGTTCGTGGAAGAATTACGGTGTTGTCAATGAGTCTTGTCTTGCCGACCCAAACGGCCAGAGCCACAAGGACTCCACGATCTTTCTCAAGCTTGGAGGCAGAGGCAAGTGTCTCGGAATCAAGGATGGCGACATAATCTAGATGAGTATTCTCTCTCGAGGCAATGAGCTGCTCAATTCTCTTGGTGATCTTCTCCGGCGCGCGCTCCCCGTCACGAATCACCCTTTCAGCAAGATCAAGCGCCTCACGTAGCACTAGGGCATCCTTCCTCTCTGCCGCGCTGAGGTAGGTATTCCGAGAACTCATTGCCAGACCATCCGGCTCGCGGACGATCGGCGCTAAGAGGATCTCCACATCGAAATTCAGGTCTTCTACCATCCTCTTGATGATCACAGCTTGCTGCGCATCTTTTTGCCCGAAGACAGCTATATGTGGCTTTGTGATGTTGAATAGCTTCGACACTACCGTAGTCACACCACGGAAATGCGTGGGGCGAGACTTGCCTTCGAGAATACCTGAGAGCTTCTCTACTTCGACATACGTGAGATATCTCTCAGAGTACATCTCGCCTGCTTCTGGCACAAAGAGGAAGTCACAACCCGCAGCCTCTGCAAGTCTGCGGTCTCGTTCAAGATCTCTCGGATACCTCTTAAAGTCCTCGTCTGGACCGAACTGGGTTGGGTTAACAAAAATTGTAACTATGACGATCTCGCTCTTTTCCCGTGCAAGCTTCAGCAAGCTCAGATGTCCATCATGAAGAAAGCCCATCGTTGGGACGACGCCAATCTGTTTCCCTTGGAGACGGAGACCGTCCGCAACTCTCTGCATTTCTCTGACGCTAGAGATGGTTCTTAGACTCATCGCCCTATCTATTCTCTTCAAATGGCATATCTACGATTTGAACTGTCCTGTGTAAGCATCAGTAGACAACTGGCAGAGAACATCCTGTGCTATCACCTGAGAAGGAGACAGAGAAGCTGCGCAACCATCTGTTTCATGTCTTTGCGGTGGACAATGTGGTCAACAAAGCCGTGTTCAAGCAGGTATTCTGCTCGTTGAAAACCCTTTGGTAAATCCTTCCCGACTGTCTGACGTATCACCCGAGGACCTGCGAATCCGATAAGAGCTCCGGGTTCTGCCAGAATGATATCGCCAAGCATTCCCCAACTTGCTGTCACGCCTCCAGTAGTTGGATCCGTAAGGATCGAGATAAAAGGAACACGCCGCTCTGCAAGGAGCGCCAACTTCGAACTCGTCTTCGCCATTTGCATAAGGGATAGCGCGCCTTCCATCATCCGAGCTCCCCCTGTTGAGGAGACTATGATCAGCGGCATCTTTGTTTTGCATGCCAGGTCGATAGCACGCGCGACTTTTTCGCCAACAACTGACCCCATGCTTCCGCCGATAAAAGCAAAATCCATACACCCGATCACCACAGGAATTCCATTTATCTTTCCTCTCCCCGTCCTTACAGCATCGTACAAAGATGACTTTTTGACCGATTCCTTTATGCGATCTTTGTATGATTTTGTGTCGACAAAACCCAGAGGGTCGGTTGAGCGCATCTTCGAATCCATCTCTTTGAAGGATCCTTCGTCAGCCAAGAGAGCGATATACTCCTTGCTGCCAATGCGAAAGTGATAGTTACACTTTGCACAGGTGTAGAGATTCCCTTCAAGCTGTGTCTGGTGGATGATTTCACCGCAGCCCTCACACTTCTTCCACAAGCCCTCGGGAACATCCTTCTTCTGCGTTTGCAAGGAAATGTTCTGTTTTGAACGTCTGAACCAGGCCATCGTCAACTTCTCGTGTGAATGAGGAAATCTTTTAGATAGGAAGGCTCGAGCGAGACCGCGTCCGCGAGCTCACCGCGCTTGATCTTCTGGAGACCAAGGATTGCCACTGCAGCAGCAGGCGAAACCAAGCTGCCCTTTTGAATAATTCGAGGCTCAGAGCCCCCTGAGAGCCGGACATCCCTCAGGCGTTGCTCTAACTTCGCCTTGCCGTCCCCCACCACAATTACTTTTTCATTCTCAGGAGAACTATGACAAATCTCATCGGCCGTCACAATTTGAGGTTCACTCGTTCTGGACGGCTTCCCTCGGTCGTTAAAGAACGATGCGCAATAGTAATCGTCGCGCTTGGCATCGATGACGGCAAGGAACTCACAACCGGTCTCGATCATCTTGCTGTAGACGACCGAACCTGCGAGTGCATCAAGGGTTGAGACACCCACGAGTGGTCGATTCGCCGAGCCTGCGAGGCCTTTTGCAGCACTGAGGCCGATGCGAAGACCTGTAAAAGAGCCTGGACCGATCGACACCGCGATGCCATCGAGTTCTCCTAAAGACATACTCGAGGCCCTCAGTAAAGTCCGCATGAGCTTGACCACGTTTTCTGAGTAGAGGGTCCCATCCGCCAAAGTGCGTGGCAAGAGATCCTTCCCCTCTTCAAGAAGAGCAACTTCCGAAAATCCGAGCGCCGTCTCAATACCTAAGATCTTCATCCTTCAGCTTCCTAACTGTTCTATCCTGATTTCGCGCTCGTTTCCGCCGCTCAAGATATTCAGGATAATATCATACCGGCTAGGCGGAAGGAGAGGTCTAGCAGCGTCTGCCCATTCGATCAAGCAGATTCCTTTACCGTAGAAATATTCTTCAATGCCAAGGTCGTACACCTCGCTGATTGACTTGATACGGTAGAAATCAAAATGGTACACAGACAATGACTCACCACCATTCCGAGCGTATTTGTATTCATTCATGATAATAAACGACGGACTCGTCACGACCTCCACTAACCCGAGACCGAGGCAAACACCTTTCACAAACTGTGTTTTTCCCGCACCGAGTTCGCCGTAGAGTGCAACGACATCACCGGCAACGAGGCGGCGTGCAAACTCTCTCGCAAGAGAGATAGTTTCCCCCTCGCTGAATGTCTTCAAAGTTTCCACAATAGAGCTGGGAAGCACCCTCTCACCGCCGTTTCGGTTCTCACCCATCCTCCGAAGGCCAATGACCCCTTTCCATAATCTCTCCTCGGCGAATCGCCTCTGCGACCTTCAGACCTTCGGATCAAGCGTGACTACAGGTAGGATCATCTCTTCCATCGAGATGCCGCCGTGCTGGAAACTATCACGATATTGACTAAGATACTTATGGTAATCGGTGGGATAGACGAAGTAGTAGTCCTCTTTGGCAATGATGTAATTGATTGTCACTCCTCGTTTCGGGAGCTTGAAGTCACCTGGATTCTTCACAAATATTGCCTGCCGCTCATCACACTTAAGATTCCGGCCGTATTTGTAGCGAAGGCTCGTTGAGGCCTCACGATCTCCGAGGACTTTTGCCCCGCGCAGACTTCGTATACTCCCGTGGTCTGTCGTCACGATAATCTTCACGTTTTTCTGGGTTGCCAGGGCACGAAACATATTGAAGAGTGAAGAATGAAGAAACCACGATTTTGTCAGCGACCGATATGCAGGCTCATCTGGCGCAATCTCTTTGAGGATTTCTGAGTCAGAGCGACTGTGTGCAAGTATGTCAACAAAGTTTACAACGATCGCAGTGAGTGTGTTCTGAGTGTGGGTGAGAATATTCTGTTCAGTGCTGCGGCCCACTTCTGCATCCAGGATCTTGATATACTTTGCCTCAGGCCGAAGAGTCACCCGTTTCCGCTCAAGGAGTTTGTCGAGAAGCTGGTGCTCGTAGCGATTCCGGCTGCTGTCATCATCCTCCCCCCGTTGCCACAACTCAGGAAATCTCTGTTCGATCTCGTTAGGGAAAAGTCCGCTGAAGATGGCATTCCGCGCATACGGCGTTGCAGTCGGAAGAATCGAATAGTAGAAGTCCTTTGTGATGTCGTACAGGTCCTCGAGGACAGCCTCCATGCCCAACCATTGGTCCAACCGCAAACAATCGATGACAAAGAAGAATACCGAACGTTGCTCCGAAAGCGTAGGGATAACGTACTTCTCAACGACGTCAACTGAGAGTGTGGGCCGCCCATCACCTCGCTCAAGCCACGTCCGGTAGTTCCTCTCAATGAATTTGCCGAACTCCACATTACATTCTCGCTTCTGGTCGTTCAGCGTTTGGCGCAAACCCAGTTCAGGATGGTCATCGAGTTCGATTTCCCACTCTGTGAGTTTTCGATAAATATCGACCCAATCATTGTAGCCAGGGGCGGACATCAGAGCCGCAGTAATCTTCTGAAACTCCTGAACATAATCTCTCGAAACGTGCTCGCTCGTGATTTTTTTTCCCTCTAGAAACTTCTTGCACGTGAGAAGAACTTGGCTCGGGTTCACTGGTTTTGTGAGATAGTCACTGATCTTACCTCCGATCGCCTCCTCCATCAGACTCTCGGCTTCATTTTTCGTAATCATGATCACCGGCAAATTCGGACGAACCCGCTTGATTTCGGCCAGTGTCTCAAGACCTCCCATTCCAGCCATCATTTCATCGAGGAAGACAAGATCAAAAGGTTGGTTCTTCACCATTTCAATGGCGTCTTCACCATTCGTGGCTGTCTTTACGACGAATCCCTTGTCGTTGAGGTAGAGGACGTGTGGGCGGAGGAGATCAATTTCGTCGTCAATCCAGAGAATATTCGCTTTTTTTTCACTCATGGAAGGTACCTTCCCAGTCTAAAACATAGCAATTTCCGAATTAATAATCAACGCTTCGACTTTTCGTCATGGCTGGATCGAAACATGAATGTCCAATCCAGCTTCGTTCGTTTTGGTTCCGGGGATTCGAGAAGCCCCTCGATCAGGTTCAACGCTTGTGTAGCGGTAGAAGAGCGAAGCCGTAACTCGCGTACTCAAGACATACTTTATCCGAGGCTCGATGACGGTGCGTGACATACCTTCCAGTGGCACCGCCCCCGCATCAATGTTCCCGATGTCGTACGTCTTACGCGTATTGCGAGAGAATGTGTAGGAAAAGGTCATGTCGATGTCGTTCGTAAGCGTCAGACCAAAGAATGGGATCGCAAAACCTCTTCGGCTAAACGTTGCTTGTAGAGAAATCTCCTTCGTGAAGCTTTCAATGATATTCCGAGAGGCGGTATTGAGGTCATAGGATGTAGTAGTTGCGTAGCGAACAGTCGACGTGAAATTTCCCTTGAGGAAATCTTGGAACGTGAAGTTCATGCCTGCAAGCGGCGTAAATCCGTACGTCATCCGCTCTGATTCTGTGATTTGACCTCCGCCGAGGTTTCCCCGCCATCGCCGATTAAACGTTGACCCATAGGTGTTTTCAAAGGAGACACGGCTCGCAAAACTTCTGAAGACGGGCAGCCTCTCTAATCCCTCCCACCGTATCGTCCAGTTTGCACGCGGCACAAAACGGCCAAGGACTTTCTTCAAAAAGGGTAGAGTCTCAAATCCATCCTCGAAAGCTTCAGCAAGTTTCTCCTCGTCTGGGCGTCGGTCTCCTCCGTCGTCTCTTAGCGACCGAAATCTTCGCCCAACTTCCGAGATATCGTTCTTGAAGAGCTTAATTGAAAAGACCTCAGGGAAAGAGAAATATGATCGCTCAACGTCCCCCGTTGTGACCACACTCCGCACTGCGACGACACCCGCTACCGAATCGGAAGTCAACGTCTGGTTCCGATTAAAGGACCAGCCTATTCTCCACGAGAGGTCAATTCGCACGCCTTCGACGATCTGGCGCGAGGTCTTGAAGTCTAGCTTGTTTGTCTGACTGAAATTATCAACGAGGTTGCCACCAGGGGCCCGCAGGCCACGCTCGGTCTCAGCACCAAAAAACGGAAAGCGACTGCGGAAACCAAAATTCTTTATTGTCGCGCTTGGGTCTGAAATGAAGCCGAGCTGATAGAGACGTGAAGGTCCGTTCTCGGGAAGACTCTTTTGGAAGAATGGCACTCGACCCCAGATGTTGGCGAACCCAGTTCTACCCAACAAGCCAGAATTTTGCGTTGAGTTCCCCTGACTGAAATTCACACTGATATTGTCGTAGTCGAGGAGTGGCACCTTAACCAGAACCCGGAGGATCTCTCGAAGTGAAGGAATTCTCAATTTTCTCTCCGTCGGCTGCACTTCTTCAATGACTGCCTTCGGGCTCTTCACACTATCCTGTTCCACTTCCTTCCCTTGCTTTTCCTCTTGCTGCTCTTTCTTCACCTCGCCTTCCCCCTTCTCCGGTTCGCTCTTCTCTTTGACACCCTTCTCTATTTCCTCCTTCAGTCTTTTCTCCCTCTCCGCTGCTCCGATTTCTCCCGGCACCGGCATAGCGTGCACAGCTTCTGCTGAATCCTTTGGTGCAAACCAAGGATCCGTAAGCTGCTTCAGACGGAAATTAAATCCTAAGTTGAGTTGTGCTGTGACTGAGCCATTCTTCCCAAGCACACCCTGCTGGAGATTATTCGCCCAACGGTAGTCAGAGCGATAACTCATTGTGACGTCCAGGAAGCGATTGAGATCTAACAATCCCGGTAGCGTTATACGAGGTGTGGCTGAAAACCTCTGACTATAGTTATAGTCAAAGCCAAAATTGATGAGTCGATTTCCAAAGAAGATGTCACGTAGGATTTTCGAGAATGGACGTTGTATCCCGCTGTTGTCTGTTTCGAGGTGGACAAGACTGCTGGAAATGTCGAGCCCGTAGTCAATACCGAGGTTGACCAACCCACTTTCAGTAAACTTCCAGGCTAGCGCGACGGAGCGGTCGGAGACAAAGTTTCGCACGATAGGTTTACTTCCCTCCTGAGTCCGAACTCGTTCTCTCGTCTGTGCCCTCTGCGCTCCCACACCCCACGAGAATGAGGTTGGAGTGAAGAAAATCTTCACATCCTTGTAGTCTTTAAGGATGGGGATACTGGCGAAAAGACTACTAAAGGGAGTGATATAATTATCCGGATTGAATGTGTGTGCATACGACAATTTTCCTGACCAACCCCAACTTAGCCGGGTCTCAGTCACAGGACTCCGCTCAGAAACGGTATTGTAATTGAATCCAATTGAGAGCTTATTGAACGTGTCCCTGATGTACCACTTGTCAGTTGGTAGCCCGATCCTTGCACTTGGAACCGCCCACGACTCTGACACTCGCACCGTCTGAGAAGCAACAATGATAGAATCGCCGGCGGCCTGTGCGGCTTCAGGCGCTTCACCTCTCGATGCAGCAACTTCAGCCCTCCGGCGCGCAGCTTCAGTGACTAACACGTCTGTCCCCGGCAGATACTTCGGCTTGTTAATCCCCTCCACGTGCGAATATGATAGCGGGAGGGATGTGCCGGTCCAGCTGTCGGGCAGGAATCTTTCGAGGGCGATATTTGCGCTCACTCCCCAGTTGATCCCCGTATTTCTACTCCCAAATCTCTGCTCGAGGGCATGGAACGCTGGGTCAACTTTAGAAAGGTTGATCCCAATCGTCGCAATGTCTGCAATCTTGATGCCTGCATCAATGCGGTATGCGAACCCGGGTTGATCATCGACTTCCGAAAGGCGAAGCTCGTTGATCCAGATCTGTCCAGAGATGACTGGCTTGCCTTTGTTACGCGGGTTCTCAATACCGACCGCGATGAACTTGACTTGAGTGAGCGTCGGGTTTCCAAGGACAGAGTAGGTTGCCCCGGGAGGTCCGTTTCGTGCCTGATAGCGCAGAGTAGCCCCTCCGGCAGAATCTCGCGCTTGCTTCACGGAGGTGATCTCAGCGAATTCAATCTGGATATTGTTCAGGGGGTTCCAGCCTCTGTTCGAGGCATCGCCCGGCCGAACTTGCTCACGATACTCATAGTAGTTGAGCGTGTCGATGCCAAAGCGGAAGAAAAGTTCAACGTCGTAGTTCGTCGTATCGGTAAATTGGAGGTTCGGATCACCGTGAACGAACATTTTCATGCTCCGATAGCTGAAAACATCAAGCGGTCTGAAGGAGAAGAATCGGAACGCTTGTCGGCTTTCGCCATCTGGCAGGTTATGAAAGACCATCGCCAATGACTGCTCGTTGGCGAAAATCTGCTGGTCCGGTCGAGTCCGGTCCCGCTCACGTATTACCCCGGGTGGGCTTGTGTATTCTGGATTATCCTCAATGTTCACTGTGGTCACTGAGAAGGTGCTATCATTCTTCCTCGCCTCCTGCCACTGATTTCCCACGAGGTTGAAATCGGCAATCCGAACGAGGACGGGCTGATCGAATCCAGTAAACCATACGCGGAGAAACTCGACAACCGAAAAGCTCGGTTCTCCCACCTTTCGAGAGTAGTCAATGAGAGGTATTCGGAACTGATACCAGCCGTTGGACCCACCTCCGACAATGACAGGGTTCTTCGTGGTACCGCCCGTTGTGTCGAGACTGACTTCGTATTCAAAGTAACTGTTAACGAGGTCAGCGATGCCATTTCGGTTCAAATCTTCAGTGTCGGGGAAACGACCAATTTCGCTCTGTCCGTTTCCCCCAGTGCCGTTGATCTGTGAAAAGTCGTTGGATCCGCTGGCGTATTGCCAGTCATCACCGCTGGGGTCCGCTCTCATATCGGAGTATTTTGCGATGAGCGCAGCGTACTTCTGCCGCTCTTGGTCGTCGGTCAGTCCATCCAGGCCGACGTCCTCGCCATCGTTCAGGATACCATTCTTCACCGGAAATGCAGGATTGATACCGTCCTCGGTATCGAGCCTACCGTTGGGAATGACGTCCTCACTAATCTGGCCAAGGTCAATGACCATCTTTCCACCTCTAACGTCCCCATAGACTTTGGCCCAGACTTCAATAAAGGTGATGTTCTCATCAACAAGATTATTCGCCGTCGTGGACAGGAGCCGCATGATGCCACCCCAGTTGTTCTTCCGGTTGGCATCGAGCGTCGAGGCAAGGTCGAGAGAATAGTTAAATTCACCTCGCTTTGTTGGATCATATTCCACGTTGAGCACCGTCTGTTGCTCCGAACCTTGCGCGACCTTTTTGTTCGGCCAGATCTCCGAGACAATCACGTCGCTAGGAATTATGTTGTACCATCTGGTCTTTCCCTTGAAAAACATCTTCGTTGTGTCCGGTATCGGACGCTTGAGGTCGGGGTCTAGGCCTGGGATGTACCGTGGAACGCTCGAGTAGCGCCACGTCCCGTACGCCGTTCCAAGTGGGATAGTGCGTTTCACGCCCTCAAAGTCATCGATGTACGCAACTCCTTTCTGGTCATCGAGCGGGATTGGACTTTTCTTCGTGTTCGGGTCTGGGCGCATGTATGCCGCTTCCCCCCTCAGCGTGATGGTCGATGGAGCGCGCGTGTTAATCAGGGGGAAGAGGTTCACCGCTTTAGTAAGAATATCAAAGTCAAAACTTGTGCTTCCATCAATCCCAAAGATCGTATTATTTATCGGCTCCTCGTTGAGACGGACTTTGTCGCTTAACGTCTGCTGGTCGAGGTTCATGACCGTGAAGCCGAATGTCGTCTTAGGACCGATCTGATAGTCTCCGCGAGCGCCCAGTAGCGTTTTCGAGGCAAGAGCGAAAAGGTCGTTCTGTTCGTATTTGATCTGGAGGTTGGCACCAGGCAGGAGCGCTTCTTCTTTTCGGATGATCAGTTGCCCAGTGCTGTAGTCGACCACGAAATCAACGTTGGGTGTCAACCTTGCACCGTCTAGTAACACGTCGACACTTCCGTCCACAGTATTGAAGCCAAGAGAATAGGTCGAGGAAACACTGGAGGCGTATTTTCCTTTAATGATGAACCGGTCTTTCGCATTGTTATTTCTTGCACCAGTTACGGTTGTATCGTACACATCGGAATAAGTGAAGGAATCTGGCGGAGCTGTCACATTGTGCTCACGGAAGTATTTGATAATCCCCTCGCGGAAAGGCTCGAGCGAGGGGAAAATGATTTCGCCTCGGGCTTGATCTATCGTCAGGCCGGGGCTAAAGTCAAATTTATTGTCAGGAGCCCCGGTACCGGATTCGTCTGTTTTATCAAGTCGAAACAGCTGGAGGAGGTTTGTCTGGAGGATATTGTCCTGAGGCTCGCGACCCGGGAACTGATAGTAAATATCGAGGGCGAATTTTTCTTTTTTGATGTCACGTCCGCCAATGGGATAGATGTTCTTTAGCGTCATGTTCCACGCTACTT
>CAYHSB010000001.1:0-13495 GCA_964359185.1 uncultured Chitinophagales bacterium | reverse complement strand
CTCGAAGGTTTGATCTTGCGCGCCGCCGGTAAGAGTGACCTCTTTGACCTGACCTTTCTTCTGCGAGGCGAGGGTCGTCAGCTTGAGAGGTCCCATCTGAAATGCAGCCTTGAAGCCGAAGAGCGCCTGGCTACTGCCAACAAAAGAGGAGGGTGTGGGAAGTGAAACGTTTCCAGCTTCGATACTCTGCACTATCTCGTCTTCGTATCCTGTGTACTTGATTTTCAACTGGTTCTCGTACTCGAAAGTCCTCTGTGTGTTCCAGTCCGCGTTAATGTTCAGCTTATCTCCGACGGTCCCATTGACGTTGATCTGGACTTCCTGGTTGAAGTCAGGCTCGTTCCGAACGTTTCCAAGTCTTGAGATGGTAGCCTGCTCGGTCTGCTGATTCCGAAATCCAGCCCGGATATCAACCGCCCCCGATATTCGCAGGTTGATGCCGCGCCCGCCAAAAAGACTCAGGATCGGGTTCGGAGGGATCGGAATGTCGATGTTTGTAACGTTCCCGAGAAGTTCTGACAGCTCGTCCTTTTTCTCCTTGATCTTGTACTTGTACGCCAGATCCTCAAAGCCCTTCCGCTGAACCGCAGCGAAGCTTAATCGAGTGTAATCCCGCAGAGGAATAACAAGGGGAATCTTCACGTCCTTTCCGTCAACGGTCTCTCGAACAATCACCATCGTTCCTGTTGAATCGAGAGTGGCTTCACGCCGGTACACCTGAAGATTTGGACGGAGGAAGAGAGGATGAATACGCGGTAGAAAGATTGAAACTTGCGGCTGGTCTTTCCGTTGGTACGTAAAGTGCTTTACCCTCGCGGTGGAATCTGTAGGAATAACCGCTGTTGTGTCTATCAGCCGACCGAGCGAATCCCTCACAAAGCGACCAGCAGTATCGCGTGACTGTAATGCGGCCCTTTGGTGGAGACGCTCCAACCGACGAGAGCGGGTCGGAACGGTATCGGTGGCTGCGAGAGCGAAGCCGTTCAGGAGACCGGTAGGAGAAGAAGTGACTGCTTCTCTCGAGGCAAGATTTTCATCCAGGCCGGGGCGCTCGAGGCGAGGCCTCCCGCGCGACAATCCGAGGGAGATAAGCGCCCATGCTAGAAGGAACAGAACCGTAGCGGCAGCGGCACTCCCACGGTGCGTTCGGTTTTCCGATTGCTCGGCCATCAGCACTTCACCACCCTGATTGTGGGTTCACCTCAAGAGAAGGAACAGTCGTCGGTCGAAAGGCTTAACCAAGAAAGTTCATTATCGATCCTTCTCCTGACTCCAAACCGTTAGCAATCGTGCTGCTGCGCTTTCCTCCACACTGTATGACTTTCGGCAAAAAAAGTATCAAAAAGAAAACTCAATATCAAGCGGTCGCCCCTCAATTCCAGAAATCAAGAATTGAAAAATGAGCCACTTCTGTGTATATTAAAGCTGGTTCACTAAAACCACAAAGCATCAAACGGCGACTGATGATTCTCTACCGATACATCCTCCGCTCTCACGTTGCGCCCTTTTTCTTTTCCATGATCGTGGTGATCTTCCTCTTCGTCCTTCAGTTTGTGATGAAATTCATTGACCAGCTCGTCGGAAAAGGACTCAGCACTTGGGTGATCGTTGAACTCATCGTGATGAATCTCGCGTGGATTTTCGTCATCGCTGTTCCTATGTCGGTTCTCGTCGCAACGTTAATGGCGTTTGGCGGTCTCTCCGCAAACCATGAAATCACCTCGATGAAGGCGGCTGGAGTGAGCCTGTACCGCATGATGGCCCCTGTTCTCTTGGCCTCGCTCGTTGTGACTGCGCTTCTTTTCTTCTTCGACAACGATGTCCTTCCTGAAGCGAATCACAGAGTAAAGACACTCACGAACGATATCCGCAGGAAAAAACCAACACTTACGCTCGTACCTGGACTTTTCTCCCAGGATATTAGCGGATACAGCATTCTGGTGCGGAAAACCTTCGAGCACTCCAATGACCTCGAGGGCGTGACAGTCTATGACTACACCAACCCAAAGAGCAATGTTCTTATCACCGCGGAAGAAGGCACCATTTCTTTTTCTCCTGACTACCGGCATCTTGTTATGAATCTCCAGCGAGGAGAAATCCACGAACTGACAGGGGAAAATTTTAAAGATTACCGTCGAGTCCGATTTGAGAGGCACCGCATCGCCATGAAGGCAGAGGGGTTCGAATTCGAACGGTCGCCCGACAACGCCTTTGCTCGTGGAGACCGTGAACTCAGTATCCAAGCCATGATGTCGATCGTCGAGAGTCTTAGAGCAGTCAATGCCGAAACTCGAAAGCGGATCGAAACCCTCATGCTGCAGATTTCTTCGAGCGGTTCCACCGAGAGGGCGGGAAGTACTCTCTTTCCTGCTTTGGCAGGCAAAGATTCCATCTCCCGAGCCCGGAGTGTTCAGGCAATGATCGAGAGTGAACAGAGCCTCATCGCGTACAATGAGATTCGTATCGACCAATACATGGTCGAAGTTCACAAGAAATACGCACTGCCGGTAGCGTGCATCGTCTTTTTCATCGTTGGAGCACCACTGGGGATGATGGCTCGACGGGGGAGCTTTGGCGTAGCTGCGAGTCTGAGCCTCGGGTTCTTTCTCTTCTATTGGGCATGCCTCATCGGAGGAGAAAAGCTTGCAGATCGTGGCCTGCTGACTCCATTTATTGGCATGTGGTGTGCGAACATATTCCTCGGTATCCTTGGAATATATCTGACACTCCGGTCGGCGCGTGAGACGGTTTCGTTCAACTGGAATGAACTCCGGAAATTGGCGCCCCGGGGTTGGTTCGCTCTTGAAGTAGAAAATGATGGAAGTCAATAAGCCCTCTCGAGAATGAAGATCCTCGATCGGTACATCATAAAACAATTCCTTCTTACAGCTCTGTTCGGGCTCGCAGCATTTCTTGCCATCTTCGTCATCGTTGATATGATGGAGAACCTCGATGATTTCATCGACAAAGGGGCAACCATAGGCCTCGTCCTCCGTTACTACTTCTATTTTATGCCGGAGATGATCAAATTGATGATCCCCGTCGCACTGCTGCTCTCGAGTCTCTTTACCGCCGGACGGCTGTCGAACCAGAACGAACTCACGGCGTTGAAATCCAGCGGGGTGAGTATCTACCGATTCATGACTCCATTGCTGATTGTAGCATTCATCATCAGCATTGGGGCAATATTCTTCAATGGCTGGGCAGTGCCCTACGCGAACAGAAAGAAGTTCGCCCTCGAGCGCGTTTACTTGAAGAAGCATCTTGAATCCCGGGGAAAATATAATCTTTTCATGCAGGAAAGCCAGACTCGGATCATCGCCATCGGATATTTTGACGACGACAATGACATCGCCCACCACGTGAGCATCCAGGATTTTAGCGACACGGACAGAACCGTCGTCCTCGAACGCTTCGATGGTCTTCGGATGGTCTGGAATCCTGGATTGAAAACGTGGACTCTCGAGAACGGCATGAGGCGCGTTTTCGATACCAAGAAGGAATTCGCAGAACGATTTGTTTCTTGGCACATAGGCCGACTCCATTTCGTCCCGGATGACTTTGAGAAGAAACAGGAAAAACCGGATGAAATGGATTATCCCGATCTAAAACAATTTATTGAGAATCAGCGACGAAGTGGTAACGAAGTTTCGCGGTGGCTGGTGGACCTCTATGGCAAGATATCCTTCCCCTTTGCAAGCTTTATCGTGGTCTTCTTTGGTGTCCCCTTTTCCTCTACCAAACGGCGGAGTGGCCTCGCCCTCGAATTCGGCATCAGTATTGCCATTTGCTTCATCTATATTCTCTTCATGAAGACGAGCCAAGTCTTTGGATACAATGGCTCACTTGACGCTTTCATCACGGCGTGGCTCGCGAACTTTATCTTTCTCGCAGCAGGCGCCGTGAACCTCATCAGAATCAGGAAATAGCTCCTACCATTTTACACTCACCGTTGCCGTTGGCACCGCTTCAACACCGAACGGAGTGCGCTGCATTCTCATCCCAAGCTCAGCATGAATGGAATTGTATCGGGTTGCACTCCAGGCTGCATCCGCTGCACTCAAGATGTGGTTCAGGACGACGATGAGCAACGCCGTGCCTGCTGTATTGTAGAAATCGTTCGCATGACCGCGCATGAGTGAATAGCTCTTAAAAAGTGCTGAGATATTATCTTCGGAAATTGGGCCCGAGGCATCAGTCCACCCAGGATTGAACTGCGGATATTTTCCAATCAATTCATAATATTGCTGATCGCCATGCGGAGGCAGCGTGTGAGAAAAGAAGCCCCCAATGGCACGCTCCATCCTATTGAGTTCAGACCAATTCACCTGCTCCCAGGGTGGTCTGTTCTCTCCTCCTGGAATCCACCACGCGTAGTTTCCGCCGGCTGGTGCCAAGGCCTCTGCAAATTGAGCGTACCTCACAACACTCCAGTAGCGATCGCCAAAATTCTGGAAATCATCTGTCGCGCGGTCGCCTTTTCGATTGTATGTGATATTAACTAACCATGAAACGACTTCTGCCGCGAAGAATGCACCGCTCTTCAAGTAACTCTTCGAATAGAATTCTCCGGCACCGGGGACTGCCGCCGAAAGAACTGCCGCGAGCACAGGAGATTTCTTGTCCTCGAGAGGTGCTGGATCTTCAAGGAGGTTCGCGCTTGGCGTCGACGGCTGCACCATCGGAAGAGAAGATTTGGCAAAGAGGTCAGTGAGCAAGTTTCCCGTGAGTACCCGAGCAGCTCTCCCAGTCCCCTCCCTGCAGAGACTCTCCCTTACACCGCCTCTCCCAACGACGGTTTGAGCGCAGATCAAAGTCACCAGCGATGCGATAAATGCTTGCTTCATAGATCCCCTTCAGCGACAGATTTTGAACGTCAACCTTTACATCAATTCGAACCCAAATAGAATGCCGAAGTACAGCCTCCATTCTTTTCCGTAGGTCACCTGGATTCCATTAATCGTCCGTGTAAATCGGTCGAACCCATAGGACGCATTAAAGAAGATTCGAGTTGGATAGGAATAGAACGAATAGGTCTCCAGGCGCAATTCGAACCCCGCATCTCTCTTGAAATTCTTCAGTCGTGCAGCATCGCCGTTCCATGCATCACCGTAATCTCCGTAGACCGCAACGTAGAGCTTATCAAAATAAAGATGGAGCACGCGCGTATCGATATCCTCCCATATCGGAAAGCGATACGTCACGTTCATCACAGCGAACTTGTTGCCGCCGAGGGAGTAGAATGGATATCCCTTCATCCCTATAAGCCCACCGACATAGAAGTCGAAGAAATCATCAACGCGAGGACCAAAAATGTTCCCTCCTCGAAAGTTCAGCGTCAGCGTGTGCTTTCGATCGGGGATGGGTAGATGTTCTCCCCAGTTTCCTTCCAATCGATGGAAGCGGAACCGCGCATACCGAGGCTGAAGACCGGTGGTGGTGACTTCGTAATCTCCAGTCGAATTGAACTTGTTGAACTCATACGTATATTTCAATTCGATTTTTCTGCCGACCGGATTGATTTCCTGGTCTCTTGACGCCGCAATGCTGTTGTAATTCCACATTACCGAAAAATTGTTCCCGATAAAATAGAGATCACTCGAGGCTGGAACAAGTGCTGGCGGTGGTCCTGGGAGAATAAAACTCCCAACGCTCGCATTGTACCGACTGTGACTGTAGCCAAGACGTAAATCGTGCTTCGGTGTGACGACTTTTTGCCGCCAGTTCACATCGAATTCAAACAAGCTGTACGTCACATCGGCGTCGATAGAATTGAGCGGTAGTTCAATCTTCGCACTTGCCTTGCGACTTATGCTGTACACCCCAAGGCCGAGTGTAGGCTCAAGACCGAGGTCAAAGAGAACCGGGACGCGATCTCGATATTCGAAGGTAAAGAAGAGGTCGCGTTCACCACGCTTGTTTATCGCAGCACCCCCGAAAATTCCAAATTTGTCCAGAACGTCATTCGAGAGGAAGTAGAAACCGGGCTTTATAACGTCGATGCCACGGTTGCGACTATTGTAATTATCCATCCGGAGAAATGGGAGAATAGAAAGACTCGTGAACACGTTCCTATATGGACGAGCGGCACCCTCTCTGATCGAGCTTGGCGCCGCTGAATCGTCGAAATCGTGTAAACTAACCCAATCGATTTTTTCCGCGTTTATCCCTTGGCTTGACGAAGCAGTCGGAGAGGGATCGGATGAACCCAACGCAGTCGGCCATTGAAATGCATACTGGGCGCTGTCGAGTTTCAACGGCTGATAATTCCTCAGTAAAGAAATCTTGTAGCCCGAAGAAGCGTACGATGCAAAGGAAAGACTTCCTTGCCGGTTGACAGTCGGCATAAACGCTCCACCGAGGACGTTTGTCAGCTGCTCGAGCAATTTCGATGAGAGGTCAAGCGAGTAGATATTGAAAACGCCGGTCCGGTCGGAAGCAAAGATGATTTTTTTGCCCTCAGGAGAGAAGACGGGATTCCGGCTATCCTCCTGGCCATCGGTGAGTAGCTTGAATCCAGTGCCGTCCGCTCTCACGAGAGCAAGGCGCTGCGCCTTCCTATCTGAGTAACCGAAGACGAGCATCGAGCCATCCGGCGACCACGACGATGAATACGCTTGCTCTCCCGCCTTAAAGTTTGTCAGAAAGAGTGGGTCGCTTCCATCAATCTTCATCACTGCGAGATTCCTTGTCCCGTCGCTCTCTGTGACGTACGCAATGCGTTCTCCTGATGGCGATATGGAGGGATACCTTGCACGCCGGGCGTGAGTTAATCGACTCTCTTCTTTGGACTCCAGATCATACAGGTAAATATCCTCATAGCTCGACCAATGCTTGTTCTCACGACCGGCTTTCGCGTAGTACAGTCGCTTTCCATCGGGAGACCAGGCGAGCGACGATCGCACACCAGAGACGAGTCGCTCTTCTTTTTTCGCCTCTATATCATAGACGTAAAGAGAGGTGAGGCTGAAGTAGTCCTCTTTCTTCGTCGAAACATAGGCAATCTTTTTCCCATCCGGGGAGAAAGAGGGATAGAGATTCCCAAATCCGACATCGGCAATGATCTCCCCTGTAATGAGACGAGACCGGATGGGTGCTACGCTAGCTTCGTACCGTCCCTTCAGCCAAGCCTTCCACTCTTCATAGATCTCTCGCCCGGTTTTTCCAACGGTCCGTTCAATCGCACCATCAATCGTCAAACTCGGGAGCCGGCTGAGATTGCGGGAGACTTCACTAATCTTGCCCTCACCATAACGTGCCGCAATGTAATGGACGAAGGAGTACCCTGCGTTGTATGAAGACTCATTTCCGAGGCTGGTCTTCCCGAAGACACCCATTTGATTCCATGATAGCATGTTGCCATCGAGCACATGCATCCGTAGAATCATATCACGATGGCTATCCCACGAGTCGTAGCGGAGCTCAGGCCGATTGTATTGCGCAACCCCTTCTGCAAACCAAGCGGGAACAATAGCCCCAGATATCGGATAGGAGACGATTACGTTGGGGAATCCATTGAGAACGTCCGGGCGCCGCTCAGCTTCATATCCAAGCCATTGGAGATAGAACCCTGGCACGCGCCGCCCGAATTTCATCGCAGTCTGGATTTGCACAATGTGTGTGAACTCGTGCGTTACGACATTCCTCAGCCAGTTCGTGGTTCCTCGAAGTTCGAAGTCGAGCGCGGGGAC
This sequence comes from uncultured Chitinophagales bacterium, assembly GCA_964359185.1. Classification (GTDB taxonomy): domain Bacteria; phylum Bacteroidota; class Ignavibacteria; order UBA10030; family JAHEZR01; genus CAYHSB01. The sequence goes on along the minus strand of CAYHSB010000001.1, from coordinate 5,804 downwards.
CCAGATCTCTATTTTGTTATCATAAAAATATGCCGCGCCGTTGGAGTAATCGTCGTAATCTTTGAGAACGAAGCTCACCTTTTGATCGGGCTCATGGTTGTAAAACGAAGTAATCGGCACATAGATCTCCTCAGCAATCTTTGCAACGACTTGGGCGGTTCGCTCCCCACCCTGGTGGTAATGGACATAGAAGTGCGTGGTCTCGATACTGTACCACTCTAGCTCCGGATGCGGAAAGCTTTCCTCCTGACCAAGAATCCTTCCTGGTATCAGGAGAGCAACGACTACGAGCACGCTATGAATCAGAGAAGATTTCATGAGAAAATCATCGCGTCACTTAACGACTGCGATCTTGACAAGCGCCACGCCGCGCTCGCCCGATCCATTCGCTTCAATCCGTGCAATGTAGAGTCCGCTCTGCACGTTTGAGACATCCCATTTTACCTCGTTATCAATGCCGCCGATCCCTGGACCCGACATCTCGGCGACTTTGTCTCCAGCAAGGTCAAAGATCTTGACTTTCACATCCGCGCTTGTCTTTAAGAAATAACGGATCTGCGTCGAACCGCCGTAGACGGGATTGGGCCAATTGTAGACGCGGTCTGTTGGGAAGAACTCAGTGGTTCTGGGTTGCCCAGTGGTCGGAGAGCTCTCGAAGCCTGAGTGGAGTGGATCGCCAAAAGTGTTCCCCCAGATGATCGTCTTGGAGGTGTGCGGCAGAGACCATGCATACAAATACCCGTTCGAAGTCGCAGCCAAGATTCCGAGGTAGTCGGATTCCTGGAAGAGAGCAAGTGAAACGGCAACGGCTCCGCCCGCAGAAAGAGGAAATCCCCGTAGCACTCTTCCTCGGGCATCATAACCATATACCAGCCCATTGGAAGTGCCGACAAAAAGCGTGAGTGAAGTCTCCGTTCCAAGTTTCGCGAGGACGACAGCGGTAGAGATCCCGGCACTTGCGGGAAGCTCGATTGGGAAATAATCAATCGGGTATCCAGACGAGTTTAATGCTAGAAGCCTGTTTCCTCTCGCAAGGACAATCTCCTTCTTTCCGTCTCCGTCAATGTCACCAATCGCGGGCAGGGAAAGATTTCCATCTGAAAACGGAGCAGAGAAACTGCGTACCAATGGTGATGTACGATTAAAGACCAGCACGTGGTAGCTTCCCGTAAAGACAACAACCTCTGGCACTCCGTCACCGTCGAGGTCACCACTTGCTGCGTAGAACGCGTTCTCTCCTGCGAAGTCCCACACGCTCCCATCCTGAGATACCGCCTTATCCGCCGCAACCGCAATCCATCGCCCCTCAACATTCAAGACATCTCTGATCGGCTGTTGAGAAAAAGACGACCTTTTTAACGAATCCACGCTGACTGTTGACACACCTCCGTCCATATCACCGACCATCGTGATAAAGCGAGGACCATCCATGAAGACAACGGGGGACGTTGTGATTCGGTGACCTACGGATCGGGTAAACAGCAGATCGCCGCGCGCATTGTTGTCAACATCCCTGTCGGCCCAAACAAACACGGAGCTGTCACTAACACCGACGACATAATTCGATGCAAGGATCGGGGAACAAAAATATGTTAGCGCTGGTTGGTTCGTGGCACCCCGTGTATCAAAAATCCCAGAGGTATCTTTTGTCAAAGTCGTTCCATCAAGTCGATATCCATACAGGTTGCGATGTGCAGTTATGAAGAAGTAATTGCAAACAAGCGGGCACCCCGCGCGTTGGGCAACAGGCGCACCGACGGGGCCTGAGCCGCCGAGAAACTTCGGGAATCCTTTAAGCGGAAGGACTATCTCGTCCCCGAGCTGCACCTTAAACGTCATCGTCGGCCCACGCTCACTAAAGTCGGTGATGTACACGTGGCTGTTCGCTAGAGAATAGCTGAGGCTGTTTGGATTAGTGGTGGGAGTGAATGCATTCTTATTGACCGGCGAGCTATTGCCCTTGAACCAGAAATCCAGTGCCGTTCCGCTTTCGCTGCCGCTTCCAGCTTGCGTGATGTCATAGATCTGTCCGATGTCCTGAGAGCCATCGGCCTCCTCAAGGTCGACGCCGCGGTGGTTAGGATCGGCGTTTACTGTATTCGAGGAGTAATTCGTCTCGATGACATTCTCGTCGATGTGCCAGATGAGGATACCACCGTCAAAAAATGTTCCCCGTTGGTCGACACCGCCGGGTAGACTCCAGTCATAATCTTCTACCTCAATAACCACACCCCGGATGGCCCGAGTGTCCGTAGCATTGAAGCTCGCCGTATCACGGGCAAATTGTTTCTCCACAAGCTGTCCGGTAACCATTGATTTTACTCGCTGCCCGTTACGACCTGGATCCCGATTTCTATTTTCAACCAAAAAATATTCTCTCGCATTAATCGGCACCTTGTAAATCGTGCTCGGCGAGCCATCATGGAATCCGACAGCCCGCGCGGTGAATGTGCTTGATCCCGGAGGAACGACAACGGGTGTTACCCATCCGAGGTAAATCTTCTCCCACGCAGATGGCTCCGGCGGAAAAAGTCCATTGAAACTAAAGATGGCTTGCCCATCCATGAGACCTAAACGTCCGATTCCAGAGCTACCCATCTTTGTATCGAAGAGATCCGGCAGACCGAGGAAACTCCCAAAGCTCGCCGCAAGAAGACCGTTGATGCTTAGCTCCAAGAGCGCTGGGCCAGAAACGCCAGCAAGCAGTCGGTTCTCCGTTTCCGGTATGAGCATTGAGTTCGTAACGAACGCCCGGCCCCCATTTACGGGAACGCCCTTGTAGTTAGCACCGAAGACTCCTCTAAGAACACGCAGACCGAGATACACAGAGGGAATATCGAATGGTGTCGGATCGAAGCCGTACAGTTGCTGAAGATTGATATCCCTGCCTGCACCGGCGTGGAATATCACAAACGATTGATATCGAGAGAAGTCGGTGGCAGGCATGAGTGAATCCGCCTTCCTCCATGACTCCTCTATCAGCGTGGCAAAGGGTCCGTAGTCATCGGTTTTCTGTGGACTGTACGTTTGCATCTGCTTCGAGAGCGTGATCACCTGGTCGAGTACCTCCGTCTTGAGGATGAGTCTCCCGTCGGAAACCTTCGCATAATAACTCTCGAGAAACTTCAAATGGTTTCTAAAGTACGCGCGGTCGTGCGGAGGTGCATCGATGACGGAATCGGGCTTTCCAGTGAAAAGCTCAAAACGTCCATCTCCAGTCGTGCGAGAATCTGTGTCCGCCTGGAATTGCACCATGATGGCAAGGAGTTGAACCGTGTCGGGAATAACCTTCGCTTCAAAAAAAAAGTCACCCCCTTGGGGAGAGAGAGGGTGACTAAAAGTCTGTGCACTCACGGGACTGAAGAATCTAACCAGAAAGAAAGCTAACAAAAGTAGACGCGACACGCCGCCGAACAGTCCCCAAAGCTTTATGGACATCATGCTCACACATTACCTCAGTTCCTTTGGATGGAAAAGATCACGGTTCCTCGCCTCCCCAGCTAATGAGGAGGGAAAATCGCAGCGTGTTTCCTAACGGACTCGTATCCGGTGCGGAAATATAACTGAAGTCGAACCCGTAAATGTCGTACCGGAGCCCGGCGCCGAACGTCAAGAACTTTCTACCGCCAAACGAGGGATGCTCATAGAAATATCCGACGCGGAGTGCAATTAACCCTGGATTCCCATACCAATATTCGAGCCCACCACCCGCAGTTACTTTTCTTAGACCCTGGTCACCCCACGCCGTGAAGATCGCCTTGTAGAATGGGTCGGGGGGTTTTGCATGGCCCGCGGAATCTGGCGCATACCTTCGCACGAGAAGGCGGCTGAAATCAATGGCCGCGGTGAGATTATTGTATTCACTCTTGATCGCTTGGATTCCGAGTCCGAGACGAAGGTTTGTAGGAAGTGGATCTGCCTGTGCTGCATCGATGTAGGCAATCTTCGGGCCCATGTTCGAGAGATTTACTCCTATACTCAAACGGTCTCCTAAGCCCAATCCAAGCAAGGGGAACTCAAAGTCGGTTGGCTTGTAGAGCGCCGCAACGTCGAAGCTGATCGATGTCGCAATACCTTTGCCCTGCTCTTGCTCCGTTCCAAGGGGCGAGAGACTACTGTGAATCAGTCTAAGGTTCACACCAAGCCCCAGAGACTGTGAGACCTTTGTCCCGTACCCTGCTGTAACCGCGTATTCGAAACTTTTGAATCTCCCGATTTCTTCTGGACCACCCGAGCCCGTTTTGATAAACTCACCGAGGCTCAGATATGTCACGCTCGCAGCAACTGTTCCTCCAAGGCTTTCAATATGATTGCTGAAGGTAAAGAAGTCATAGAAAAGATCAGACTGATTGAACTGCGGAAGCCACTTCGCGTGTGTAATGCTTATCTCTCTGCCATCTTGGAAAGCCAACCCCGCCGGGTTCCAAAAAATGGCAGAAGCGTCATTCGCTAGAGCCACTCCAGCTTCCCCCATGGCACTTGCACGAGAGTTCGGTGAGATGAGCAGGAACGGCACCGCCGATTCACCCTGCGCAAAGATCGTACCCTGACCAAAAATGAGCGCAGTGACCATCAGCACGAGGAACATCAATGGTCGTTTCATTGTTCTACATCCTCCTTTTCGTTGATTTGAATTTAGCATTTTTAGAAAAAGGAATCAAGTTCGTAATGAAATCTACTTCAGAACACTGAGTTTGCTGATAGTTTCGGCAGTGTTACTTCCATCTACGGTTCGAGCCATAACTCGGTAGAGATAAACACCGTTTGCGAGTTCGTCGCCATCTTCGTCCCTCCCATCCCAATTGATACGAACAAAACGATCCATGACACCCGAAGCGCGAAGAACTTTCACTACCCGACCTGCGAGCGTGTAGATTTTGATATCCACGTCAATTGGAACTAACTGGTTCTGCAGGAAGGTGAATGTCGTCGACCGAGAAAAAGGATTTGGGTAATTGTAAACATTCGAGACCCGAAGTTGTGTTGTTGCCGCGATCTCGAATGTTGTCTCCGTCGTCGATGAATTGTTGTAGACGTCCCACGCTTTCGCCCTTACCACATGTTTTCCCTCAGTAAGGTTGGAAAGGTGGTATTCCACCGACCCCTCTTGGTAGCTATCGGGTTTCCCTTTGTAATAGTTCGTGAGGTCGATCGGTGTAGGCTGATCATCTATGCGCACTTCGAGCCTGTGCCCGATTCCCCCACTTGCCGTGTTGATCCCGTGTTCATCAAAGTAGTCGATAAGGAGAAGAGGGCTCTCTCCCACCACATCACCTGCACGGAAACTCCTCGTGTCAAGGTAGATGGAGATCCGAGGACCCTCTTCATCGGGTGCCGCAGCGCTGTCGGTACCCCCCACGAAGATATTCTCCGTATAGCCTGATCCGTCGGAGTTGGGACTGGAAAAATACACTGTGATGCGAGCACGATTGTTCTCGTACGAAATATCCCTGGGGACAAAAAAACTAGCGGAGAATTTCCCGTTCGAGATTGTATTCTCCCCTTTATAAATGATTCCACCTGGAATAGTAAAAGTAAAGTTGAACCACTCTGGCACAGGAATCTCCTTTCGAGAGTCATAGACGGTCATCAACAATCTGCCACTGTAATCACTCCAGAGTGACCCATCGAGTTTCCGGATGGAGCCTTCTATCTTCCCCCTCCCGAGCGCCTTCAACTGGGCGGCTACCGATGCGGGGTTTCCATTGATCGTGTCAAGCTGCGCTCGATACGTTGGAGCATTCAATCTGAGCGTTGGGTCACCAAATAGACCAAACTTGATGTCGTTCGTGCTGTAGTGTGTC